>CAZQSC010000208.1:2996-4010 GCA_964595705.1 uncultured bacterium
GGTGTCGTAAGTCGCAAGATAGAGTCCTCCTCTCTGCTCATCATAAAGGGCCATAAGCTGCACCCCGCTTAGGGGATATATCATGCTTTCCCCGCCTTTATCTGCTTCAATAATTGATTTATAAGGATCCCTTAGAAGTAGGCCCCCTCCAAACCAAGAGGGCAATAAGACATAATCATTGGTGGAGTCTTCACCGATCTTTTCGAAACCACAAATCAGCGGCAACACCACATCTCGGATGGCGAGTGGTTCATGGTTCTTCACTGCTATGCGCCAGTGAGTTAAGGGCGAATCTTCATAAACTACGATCGTAACAATCGTCTCCAAATTGTACCATCGGCGTTCCCCATTATGCCATCCCCCAAAACCCCAGGCTTCCATAGTCAGCTTAACCCCATTAGGAAGTTGCTGAATTCTGTGCCAAGACATCGCGGCGTCCAGATTAGTGACACAAAATTCCTCTTCAAGATCGCTAATATTTACTAAAGTGATCCGGTAAAGCAGAGCTTCGCTCTCCTTGTCCGTGCGGTAATCGTGTCCAGCTCTCTTGTTGACCAAAGAATAGATGCCGCCGTTGTCCTTCTTGCTCAGTACAATCTCGATGGAATTGTTACCCAGGTAAATAAAGCGGCCATCCTCTCTAACATAAGCCTCTTCCCTAGTTATTGCTGATAGATTGGAGACTAATAAGAGCGCTAATGCTAAGGCGACGAACGCTACCCCTCTTATGTAGGTCAAAGTTCTCCTGCACCTTCTCTTGATCCTCATTTCCTCTCCCCCCTAATCTCGCTTTGAATTCACTCTGACTTCGCCTCACACACCTGTCAATTCCTGGCCAGCACATTGTCAATCCGATACGACTGGTGGAAGTGGTGTTGAAACATCTATGTCAGACATCTCATCCTCAATTAATATTGACACAAGTTTTTCACGTGGTCAAGCTGACCTAGTAAATAGGCCAAGAGATGGTGACCCACCCCCGAGGCCGGATCTTTCGGCGTTCGAGGCGTTCTT
>CAZQSC010000209.1:0-3955 GCA_964595705.1 uncultured bacterium
TATTTGCTTCTTATCTCCTTTTTTTGATAGATCTTTCTAATCTTTTTTATCAGTTCGATGTTAGCCGCATGTCCGGAATTGACTGCCATCACATGTCCTTTAATAGGGTTGCCTAAGAGAGCAAGGTCGCCAATAAGGTCTAAGGTCTTGTGCCTGCAGAACTCATCTGGAAAACGCAGAGGGGTGCCATTGACGATGCCATTCTTGCCGAAGGAGACCGTCTCTTTCAAGTTAAACAGCTTGCGAAGATATTCTAACTCATTTTGATTCACATGCTTGTCAATGATGACCAGAGCATTGTCCAGGTTTCCTCCCTTGATCAGTCCCTGTTCCCGTAGCTTCTCTACCTCGCTGAGGAACCCGAAAGTGCGAGCAGGAGCATATTCAGTGACGAACTCGTCCTCTAAGGAGAACATCACCGTGTACTGAGCCCCGATAGCCGATCTTTTCGGATGGCTCATAAAGGTGATCCTGAACTCATCTGAGGGAAGAACCATAAGTTCGATGCCCTTCTTCTTCACATCGTCATATCTAATCATCTCTTCGATTACCAGGTAGTCTCTGGGTGAGTTCTGTTCTATAATCCCTGCCTCAGTCAGGGCATTGACAAAGTGCAGGGCGCTGCCGTCCCCTACGGGTGGTTCATTGGAGTTAATCTCCACAATCACGTTGTCAATCCCCAGGCCAACCAATGCTGCCAGCAGGTGTTCTACGGTGTGAACCTCTACTCCGTTGATACCCAGGGTGGTACCTCTGGAGATATCGGTGACATGCTCGATGTCGGCTGGGATAACCGGGTTATCAGGTAGATCCACTCTCACAAACCGGATGCCCGTGTTAATAGGGGCGGGTTTAAAGGTCGCCGTTGTCCTGTTGCCGGTGTGCAGGCCTATACCGGAACAGGATACTTCCTTCTTAATCGTTTGTTGGTGTTTAAACATTACTTCTCCTTTTTTGTCTGGTTTATCAAGCTCTCCTCTAATTGGCTGATTCGTCTCTCTTGCTCACGAATAGTCTTCAACAGGGTGGGTAGCTTACTTTGAGCAGCTTCTACTCTCTTAGTTGTCATATGAGAGCGGGCAGGGTAACCGGAGACTACAGCGCCGGAGGGGATAGACTTTGTTACCCCCGCCTGGGCGCCCACACTGACTCGGTCTCCCACCTGAATGTGGTCGACAAATCCCGCCTGTCCGCCGATTTTAACATTGTTTCCTATGATTGTACTTCCAGAGATGCCCACCTGGGCAGCAATGACTGTGTTCTCTCCTATAGTGACATTGTGAGCGACCTGGACTAAATTGTCGATTTTAGTGCCTTTCCCTATACGAGTGGCGCCCATTGTGGCCCGGTCAACCGTTGTATTGGCGCCAATTTCTACATCGTCTTCGATTATTACTTTACCCAGTTGAGGAACGCGGCACAGTTTACCATTTTCCTCTATGAATCCGAACCCCTCGCTGCCGATCACCGCCCCCGGGTGAATTATCACATTCCGGCCGATCTCTGTACCTTCGCAGAGGGTGACATTAGGGTGGATAAAACTCCCCTCACCTATCCGGCAGGCGTCGCCAACGACCACATTGGCGCCTATAACCACCCCATTTCCTATCTCCACCCGGTTGCCCACAACTGTGAAGGGGCCAATAGAGATCTCTTCCCCCAGTTTTGTCCCCTTCCCCACCAGTGCGGAGGGATGAACACCTTTGGGAGGCTGAGGCTTCTGGGATTGAAAGAGGCGAAGCACCTTTAGGAAGGCAGAAGAGGGATTCGACACCACAATACAGGCTGGAGCAACAGCTTGCGTGTACTGGGAGAGAATAACTGCCGAGGCTTTGGTTGACTTTAGAAACCTCTGGTACTTTCGCTGGGCAACGAAGGTAATATCCCCCTGCTCGGCCTCCTGTACAGGCGCTACGCCTTTGATTAAAATCTCACCATCGCCGTAAAGTTGCCCCCCGATTATCTGGGCGATCTCGGCTGCCTTCACCTGCATTGATCTGTCCTTTGTGTGCGCTATTTTCCTTCTTTGTTCAACTCCTCCAATACTTTTTCAGTAAGGTCGTATTCTGGTTTAGCATAGACGATAGTCTGGGGAAAGGCGTCAAAGATGATGTCGTAGTCTTCCTCCTCCCCTATTCTCTCCAGAATGGCATTGATCTTGTCATAGATAGGTTTTGACAACTCCTGGGTCTTTTGGGCCAGCTTTCCGGTTTCAGGAGAGAGGATGCTATCAACAAACTCACGATATTCTTCATACTTAGCCCTGATCTCCTCTTCCTTTTTCCTCTCTGTATCAGGACTCAGCAGCAGTCTCTGCCGTTCCAGTTCCTCCTGGAGCTTTCTTATCTCTTCTTCTTTAGCGGCAGCCTGCTTCTGCCACTCCGTCTTGAGCTCCTCCAGCTTCTTCTGCGCTTCAGCATATTCCTTGGAGCCGGCCAGGATTCTTCCTGAATCGATATAGCCGATCTTCAACTCCTTGGAGTGAGCTATTGTGCTGGCCGCCAAAAGGCAAAAAGAAGCAACGGCAACAATTGCAGAGATTCTCTTCCAGGACATAACCTTCCTCCTTCTTTTCTTAACTGCCAGTGATTGATTAGTTGGTGAATGGTGACTGGTCAACCGGCAAGCAGGATATTGACTATAAAGCCAGCCAACATTCCATCTCTCACCTAAAAACTGGTTCCGAATTGGAAATGGGTGTGCCATTTATCACCTTTATTATCAAATCCGTAGGCAAAATCGAATCCTACTGTGCCCATCATAGGCACTACCACCCGAAGACCCACTCCCACCGAGCGTTTCAGATCGAAGGGGTTGGTCTTAGATGCCCATCTCCAAGCATTTCCCGCATCGGCAAACAGAAGGCCGTAGAGCTGTTGGTGAACAAGTGGTAATTGTAGCTCAACCGTAGAGGTGATCATTGCCCTTCCGCCTGTCCGGACCCCCTGTTGAACTGGCCCAACTGACCAGTCGGAGTAACCCCGGATCATCCCGTCCAGACTGGTCCCTCCCGGCTTAAACCTCTCAGTGGGGGGGACTTGCCGGTCAGAGCCGAAGGCATCCACCAGGCCTAGTTTAAGCTTTAACATAAGAGTTACCTTCCACAGGGTTGGGAAGTAGAAATCGGATTCAAGGACCTGTTTATAGTAATTCTCATCCCCCCTCAGGGGGCCACCGGCAAGGTCAAGCGTGTAGGAGCACAGGGAACCCCGAGTAGGAAACTGGGGCATATCACGGCTGTCCCTCAGATAAGTGAGCCCCAGGCTGCTGTTCACTTGAGGCTCATTCTCTTTCAAACCTAGAGGATTAGAAAAATCCTCAGAGAAGTTGAGGTATTCCACCGACTCTAAGCGATATCGGAGATATACTCGAGAGTAGTTATCCGGCCAGGTCAGTCTTCTGCCAATCCTCCCGTATCCACCCTGTCTTTTCTCGTCGAAATGGCTTTCCCATTTATCCTTTGTGCTGTAAATACTGAAACTGGTAGCAGTAGGGGTACCAAGGAGCCAGGGCTCAGTGAAAGTGAACCTAAAGGTCTCCCTTCTGGTGCCAAAGTCGCAATTGAGCTCCAGGCTTTGCCCATTACCAAAGAGGTTAGGGATGTTGAACCCTATCGTGCCCACCAGCTTATCCTGTCCACTGTAACCCAGACCCGCCATGGCTTGGCCAGTGGACTTTTCCTCGACATTTATTATAAGGTCTACATCCCCATTGGGAAGAGGTTTGACCTCTGGCTCTATATTAGTAAAGAAGTTAAGCTGATAGACATCTCTTATACTTCTTTCCAAAGCACTGCGCCTGAAGACCTGGCCCGGTTTAATGGAAAGCTCCCTCCGAATCACCTTCTCCTTGGTCTTGGTATTTCCTGCAATGGTGATCTCTCTTATCTTTGAGACACTGCCTTCTTCAACCCTGAGGTGGATATCCACTCGGTTATCCACCACCGGCTCACTGG
>CAZQSC010000210.1:0-3913 GCA_964595705.1 uncultured bacterium
GCCGACCCGCCCGCGAAACGCGACGCCGCCATCCGCCGCTGGCGCCAGTTCATCTACACCCGCTTCCCCGGGCGCTGAAACCCAGTGAGTTCAGCGAATCCTTCTATATTTCTTGTGAACACGCCTGTTGAGGCCCTTCGGCGTTTCAGTGGGTATGGGTACTATCGCTTTGGGCTCAGTCGTTTAAATCCCACAGTGCTCTGTCAACGGCAACAAATTCCTCTAACGTGTCGAACGTGAGGATCCTTGTTGTTCTGCCAATACCTCGCTTCACTACATTTGCTATCCGATATCGGGTGTCCTTATCGGGATTCACCACGACTAGAGATTTCAAAGATTCTTTTTTAACACTCATACGGAATAGTGTAGTTGCATGAAGGTCTGTTTCTGGCAACGAGTAGCCAATAAACACAAGAGCGTTTGTCTTGTGTAGGGCTTTCCCCGCCAAGCGCCATAATCTTTTAAAAGGCCCTTTATCGTAATCTTTATGCCATTCGGGGGGAATAATGGTGAATCGCAGGTTGCCTTTCTGTTTGGTGTATGGACGTTGTTTTAGGACTATTGTTTTTTTGGTCTCTTGCATCCAAAAATGTAACGAGCCGTGCAACTTGTACAAATAGACTGTAGCATCCTTTTCAGCCGGCGGATCTGGCTCCCAATTTTGTTCTCCCTGTAGCTCTTTCCTTCCCCTGCCTCGCAGCAAACCGTAACCATACCGAGGATTCCACTTATTTGTGCCATGTTCTTTTAAGGTATAGTCTAGCAAACAATCGTAATTAAAGCTGATTATTGAGTCTCTGGGTTTTAAAATATCAGCAACAAATTTGGTATGGTACTTACACTCGCGCGGCTTCCTGCTAGTGCCTTCTTCTGTGAGCGCCTCTTCAAACACAGCGGCAATGGATTGAACCAACCTTTCACGCTGTTGACGTATTTCTCGTTTCTTAAAATCGCGTGTTTCGCCAGTAGTTTCGAGCATACGCATCATATGTTCCAGTATAGTAAACGCGTTTTCCATTGTTATCTTAAAATTAGGCCCAAAGAGTTCAACCATGTCTTCCAACACTTGGACAATAAGTTCTTGGTGTTTTTTATTTTTAATTCGCTGAAGTTGGACAAAGAAATCCTCGTTAAGAGGGGGAAGACACGGATTCTCTTTCGGGTCGACAAAGCTAGCTCCCCGTGTCGCGCCAGCCCCAAAAATGAACACGGCCATTTGGCTATTTCTCCCTACCCTTTTGCGTCAAAGCTGTCCTGCTTCTTCTGCGAGGTACTGCTTAGATACCTTCTCCGTTGTTGCGTTCGCATTGAGCAGTCAAGCAACTACACTTGCTGTTTCAAAAGTTTATTGCATTATTGATTTTTCAGGTTCATACAGCGCTGTCTGCATTGTCTATGACATTTAACAAGGATTCTTTCGGCAAAGGCGACAAGACAGAAAGGCGAAAGATCTGATACAGTACAAATATTTGCTGTAGAAAAAAGATGGGATGTCGGAGGTAAAGATCCAGTTATCGGATTCAGTTTCGCTGCCAGGAGCCGGTGAAGTTGCTGAGGTGCTCGGCGGTCTTGCGCTTGGCTTCGGAGCAGAAGGAACAGTCGGGGTTGTCGCAGAGGAGCAGGCCGGGGTCTTCGAGCAGGGCCTTCCAGAGCCAATCGACGAAATCGCGGGCCTTCATCAGGCAGACATCGGCCTTGCAGAGTTTGCCCTTCTTCATAAGTCCGGTGGCTTCCCAGGCGCGGGCCACCTTGGAATCTTTGCGATAAAAGTCGCGGTGACCAGCCGGCGACTGGGTAACCTCCACCTCCCGCACCTCGCCATCCACCTCCACCAGGGCGATGCAGGTGGCCATGTAGGGCAGGCGCATCCAGTCCTCGACGGTATGGCAGCAGGTCTGGGTGCGCATGTCGGTGCCCAGCCAGAGGATGTAGCCGTCGTTGTCGATGAGGTACCCCCAAGGTCCGTTGCGGTCGAAGGTCGAGGCGCCTTCGCGCCAAGAATGCCCTTTGCAGAACTCCTCGGCCCGGTCGCCGATGGCTGCCACCGAATGGGTGGGATGGTCGGAGCGTTTCCGATCGGGCAGAGAGAGGATGTAGTTGGTGATCTGGCCCACGCGGGAGCGGGTCTTGTCCGGGTGCCAGACGTGGCCTGCAGGGCCGGGTTGACCCGGCTTGAAGGTGGCGGTGAAGGTGGGCACAGCCAGGATGCCCTCCGGCCCCAGGACCTCGCGGAAGGCCTCGATGAGCCATTTCATCCCCCCGTCGGGGGCGGCGATGATCTCCCTGACCGTGCCCAGGGCGCGAAGGTTGGAGTGCATGAAGACGATGTCGCCGCGTTTCAGTCCCAGGGCCTTCAGCCCCTCGAGGATGGCCTCCTTGCTGAGGGGGGTGCTGTTCATGATTTCGATTCCTCGATGACCTTGCGGATGAACTCCACCGCCTTGCCCACGGTCTGGACCTGGAGGGCCTCCTCCTCGTCCATTTCGATGTCGAATTCGTCCTCGAAGGCGGCCACCAGGCGGATGCTGTCCAGCGACTCCGCACCCAGGTCGGCGGTGAAGCGGGTTTCGGGGGTGAGGGATGCGGGATCGCACTTGAGCACCCGAGCCACTACCTGTTTGACCCGTTCTTCGATGTCGTCCGGCACAGTTCGTCTCCTTGTTACCTGTCAGGGAATCGCGCAGTTCGTCCGCAGCGCGGAAACCACCCCCCTTCGGGTCGGCTGCTCCGCTCCCGGGCACCACCGACAGGGGGCCTTCGGAATCCGATTCTGGTCGGGGCGAGTGGATTTGAACCACCGACCTCTGCGTCCCGAACGCAGCGCTCTATCCAGGCTGAGCTACGCCCCGACAACTAACAACATAGGGTTGCGAGGCGGGGCAAGTCAAGCCCAAAGGTTCCTCCGCAGGTGGACGGGGGCGGGAGGGCCAGGAGCGGGCGGGTTTGGCTTCCTCAGGGGGAGTTGGTTTTCCTCCCGCGGGCGGGGCGATGGGGCGAACCCAGGAGTTTGCGCAGGGCGGCGTGGAAGGTGCGCCGGCGACTGCCCACCCAGCGCAGTACAGCCTCCACCCGCCGGCGGGCCAGGTCCAGCCGAAGGTTGCCTGGGGCGCCCTGGTGGGTCTTGGCCTTGATGTTGGCCACCGGGTCGCAGCCGGCCAGCCGACCCTCCCGCACCTCCTGTTTCACCCGGTGGTAGGTGTCGCGGAAGGGCAGTCCCTCCCGGCGGACTATCTCCAGGACGCGGTCGGTGGCGAAGACCTCCGGGGTGAAGGCCTCACGGCAGCGCTTCTCGTCGACGATGATGCTCCCGGCGGCCAGGGCTGCGATGCGAACCGATTCCAGCGTAAGCCTTACCCCCTCCATCAGCGGCCATTTGGTCTCCTGGTTGTCGCGGTTGTAGCCGGAGGGCAGCGCCCGCTGGTTGGACAGGACCTGATTCTCCAGCGCGAAGACCGTGGCCGAGCGGGCCCGCAGCATCTCCATCGCACCGGGGTTGCGCTTCTGGGGCATGAGCGAGGAGCCGGGGTAGTGGTCGTCGGGGAAGCGGAAATAGCCCAACTCCGGCAGCGAGAAGAGAATGCAGTCGGCAGCGAACCGCGAGAGGTCCAGCATCACCTGCGAACAGGCCGACAGCGCCGCCGCCTCGAACTTGCCCCGGGAGTTGTTGCAGTAAAGGACGTTGTTCTGCACCCGTGAGAACCCCAGAAGCCGGGCTACCAGCGCACGGTCGATGGGCAGGTTCACCCCGTAGGAGGCAGCCGATCCCAGGGGCGACTGGTCCACCAGATCGAAAACGGCGCGCATGAGCGTGATATCGTCGAGGAACGACTCCGCGAAGGCGCCCAGCCAGAGCCCCATCGAGGAGGGCATCGCCAGCTGGGTGTGGGTTCGGCCGACGATGGGGATGTGGCGG
>CAZQSC010000211.1:0-3815 GCA_964595705.1 uncultured bacterium
GAGGCGGCGAGGAGTCTACGCAGCTCTCAGTCTGGTCGACCAAAACGTCGGCAAACTGATGGTCGCCCTGGATCGCACCGGTCAGAAGGAAAATACGATTTTTATCTTTCTTGCCGACCATGGGGATCTCATGTACGACCATGGTTTGATAGAGAAGACCTTTCTGTACGAGTCGGCCATACGCATTCCATTTATCATCGCAGGGCCGGGAGTGCCCAAGGGAGAGCGGCGAAAACATCTGGTGAGCCACGTAGACCTTCTGCCAACGATCCTGGATCTCTGCGGAATCGAAGAAAGCGGCTTGAATATCGAAGGACGGAGCGTTGTGTCCATTATCCAGAATCCGAAAGCCCCGTGGCGTAAGAATCTTTTCTGTGAAGTTGAGCAGACGGTTCACTTGCAGGGGCTGGTTTCAGCCTCAACTGCGAAGATGTTACGAACGGGCCCCTGGAAATACATCTACACTCTGGTAGATGGTCACCAAGTGGAAGAAGAATTGTACAACTTAGATAATGATCCTGATGAACTTTGTAATCTTGCGCAACAGCGTGATCAACAGAACAGAATTATGGAATATCGACTAGAGATCCTCAGGTGGCTGGTAGCAACAGAAGTCAATCGATTGCACCCTGCCCCACAAAATCATTATCCCGTTCCGCATATCGAGAAAGCTTTCTTTTAATCTGCCTGACGTGCTTGAATGATAGCCTTAGCCTCTTGTTTGCTGATGGGGTTGCCCGATAGGTCTCTGTAGACATAGTAACTACGGTGTTGGTTGTTCTTTTCGGCTCGGCTATTCTCCTTGAGTAGGCGGTGGATGCGGGGCAGAAGTTTACGGCAGGGCTGTTAAAAATTGAAAGTTTTGTGCCCTTTCGAAAGTTATTTGGAGTTCCGCAAGTTATGTGCAATGAATCTCGCCATAGCTCAGCACCGAGCCGTTATAAGTCTTGGAAAACAAAGGGAAAGCCCTTATGACCGCACAGATCTACGAGCGGTTCAGCACCGTATACGACCTCGACTGGGGCAAATGGTCACTCCAGTATGTAGCCCTCATTCAGGAGATGTTGGCTCAACTGGATATCTCTCACGCCAACATTCTGGACCTCGCCTGTGGGACAGGAACTCTCGCTGTGGAACTTGCGAAGCTTGGCCACTATGTCCTCGGTGTCGACATTTCGCCCGACATGATTGAGGTGGCCAAGTCGAAAGCCGCCAAGCTCGCGAACGTCTCCTTCCGCGTTCAGGACATGGCACATTTTACCACCAACGAGGAGTTTGACTGCGTAACCTGCACGTTCGACTCCCTCAACTACCTGCTTAGTATTGGCGACCTTAGGACAGTCATCGCCAACGTGGCTACTGCTCTCCAGCCGCATGGACTGTTCATTTTTGACTGCAACACTGATCAGTTGTACCTAACTGGGCACAAAGGCACGTATCAGCGCGAACTTGGCGGGGAATCCTTCTTGCAAAAATTTCACTATGACCCGGAGAAAAGAATAGCAACCACAATCTTTGAGTTCTCAGATGGAACAATTGAGGTTCATAAGCAACGTCCGTACACGCTGGAAAGTAAGAGACTGATTTGTATAGCGAAGAAGCAGAAATAAGGGAAGACTTATAACCACTTGCCCCAGCCGACCTGGGAGGCCTGACGGCTTCCCAGGTTGAGCTTTTTCGTTGGGTCCCTTTTTGGAATATTTGAACCATATCAGCCTAATGGAAGACTACAGAAAAATGCGAGTGCTCAGCTTTATTGCGGGTTTTCTATTGATATTGTTCTATCAATTTGGGGTAACAAGCGGTCAGGTGAGAACAGAAACGGATGCTTTAATAGAGGCGACCCGATTGCTTGAGTCAGGGGATATTGAATTAGCCATTAAGGTTATAGAGCATTACTTGGAAATACATCCTGACGATGTAAATGCCCTCCATATGTTGGCAAAGGCTTTGTACTGGTCAGGAAATTTTGATGCAGCACGTAGCCGGTATGAAGAAGCTCTCGTACGCAATCCCGATGATACGAGTCTGCGGCTGGAGTATGCGCGCATGCTTGTTGAGACAAATAACGTGCAGCGGGCGTCAGCCTTACTTGTTCCACTAACCGACATAGATGATGTTGCCGCAGAGGCTAAGACGCTCCTCGGAATTAAAAATTATTGGGAGGGTGATTGGATAAGGGCTGAGAAATATTTCACTTCAGCACTTCACTTGGACCCAGAGCAAGCCGAGGCAGAGCGGAATTTGAATGAAATTCTGAAAGCAACCTCTCCGTTATCTCTATACGAATGCAAGCTTCTCTGTTCCCATTGTTACCACCTCAATTGCTGCCCAAATGGATTGGTATGACCCATTACGAGGGATGGGGCAGGCCGGTTTTGAATCGCTCTGTTTCCCTGATAATAATACAGTTCGTCAGCACACGATCTCGTGTCTCGAAGCCGGCATGGGCAATGGAGGCCACATCCTATGTGCCAGTAATGCCATCACTGCAAGTGTTCCCCTGGAGAATTATTTGGAAGTGGTCAATGCATACAGAGATATGTTTGCTCTTCCAAGGTTTGAGTTAGGGCTCTAACAATGCGCCCCAGCCGAACGACACCCAGCGGCGCCGTCGGCTGAGCTCTGCTATTAGGCGGCAGTCCATCGTCATCGCTTGTTACCAATCTAACCCTCAAGAATGGCATGGAGGAATAAAGCAATATAAGTTTTATGGGACTTGATATCGGTACCACTGGCTGTAAGGCAGTGGTCTTTAACGAAGATCTGAAAGTTCTGAGTTCGGCATACCGGGAATATTCACTCCTGCATCCACGGCCAGGCTGGTCAGAGCTTAATCCAGAGCTCATCTGGCAGCGGTGCAAAGAGATAATAGCTCAGGTGAATGACAAAGTGAAGAAGGATCCGGTGGAGGCGGTATCCATCTCGGCTCAAGGAGAGGCCGTAACGCCCGTAGATAGAGATGGGAAGAGTCTCTACAACTTCAGTGTCTCTTTTGACCACCGAACTGTGGAACAATACCAATGGTGGAAAAAGGAAATTGGTAAAGAGAAAGTTTTCCAGATGACCGGAATGCCGCTTCATCCAATGTATACAATAAATAAGATAATGTGGTTTAAGAGAAATATGCCTAAGGTCTTCGAGTGCACTTGGAAGTTTCTCTGTGTCGAGGATTATATCATTTACAAACTGAGCGGCCAGTTGGCCACCGACCCCTCCATAGCAGCCCGGACTATGGCTTACGATGTGGTTAAGAGAAAATGGTCTGAAAAGATGCTAAGGATGGCAGAGATTGATCCTGACCTGCTTCCCCCGGTATTTGATTCAGGGACCACGGTCGGAACGGTGCAGCGTAACCTGGCCAAAGAACTGGGATTTGGAGAGCATGTGTGTGTAGCAACCGGCGGCCATGACCAGCCATGCGGAGCTCTGGGTGCAGGCGTAATAAGCCCGGGGCTTGCAATGAATGCAACGGGCACCGCTGATGTCATCTGTCCCGTGTTTGCAAATCCTCTGCCTACCCCCAAAATGCTAACAGCAAACTATTGCTGCTATCCGCATGTATGGGGAAAACTGTATTGTTCTGTCGGCTTTAACCTGACCGGTGGATTGCTTTTGAGGTGGTATCGTGATACTTTGTGCAGCGAGGAAAAGCGGAAGGCAGAAGAATGTGGGCGTGATGCGTACGAGATTATAATTCAGGAAATAAGTGATGGACCCCGCGATCTTCACTTCCTGCCGCATTTTGTGGGCTCGGGCACACCCACCCTTGATCCTTCGTCCCGGGGTGCCGTACTCGGACTCACGGTTGATAC
>CAZQSC010000212.1:0-3806 GCA_964595705.1 uncultured bacterium
GGGGTGCTGTTGACATAGGAGCTGATCCTGCCCGAATAGGTCTGGAAGGCTCTCCCACTCAGGTGATAAAGACCTTCTCCCCGCCCAAGAGAACAGGGGGGCAGAAGCTCACCGGTGAGCCTGAAGAGGTGGTGAAGGAACTGGTAGATAAGCTATTCGCGGCGAAGGTGATCTAGACGTTCTTCATAGGGCAGCTTTTTAACAAATAAGTTAAGTTTTTGTAGACATCCAATGCAAAATGCAGATTGCAAATCGGAAAATGCAAAACCAAAGGTAGAGTTTTCAATAAGTAAGATTGTAGAAAATCGCATTATCAAACCGCAAGGGAAAGTAATTTTGACTTTTGCACTTTGCATTTTCCATTTTGCAATTGAAGAATAGGAAATGGAGGTATGTTGTGGCATTGCTTGAGGTGATAGAAGAGAAGTGTAAGGGCTGCGGTCTTTGCGTCAAGGCCTGCCCTTTCGGGGCTATAGAAATCCTGAATAAAATGGCTGTTATTAAGGAATCGTGCACCGGGTGCGGTGTCTGTCTGGACTCCTGTAAATTCCAAGCTCTTTATTTACCTGAAGTTGAAAAACAGCCTAAGGTAGATATAAGTGAATATCAGGGGGTATGGGTATTTATCGAACACGAAGGCCCTCAGATCGCTCATGTCTCCTTAGAACTTTTAGGCAAAGGCAGAGAGCTGGCAGATAAGCTCTCCACCTATCTTTCGGCTATGCTCTTGGGGGATGAGATATCGCCTCTTGTTGAGCAATTATTTAGGTTTGGTCCCGACCGAGTTCACTGCATTGAAGATCCAATTCTGAAGCATTACCGAACTGCCCCTTATGTGGCTGGGGCCTCTTTTTTAGTGAGGAAATACAGGCCTGAGCTCGTCCTTGCTGGGGCTACCACTACTGGTCGTGATTTCGCCAGTGCCCTGGCCACAGAACTGGAAACAGGGCTGACAGCCGACTGTACCGAATTGGACATCGATCCGGAAAGGGGGCTGTTAGTGCAAACCCGCCCGGCCTTCGGGGGAAATATTATGGCTACCATTCTCTGCCCCCACCGTCGTCCTCAGATGGCTACGGTGAGACCCAAGGTGATGGAGATGCCCAAACCGGTGGATCTCAGGGGTGGAGAAGTGATCCGAGAAGCGTTTCACCTTAGCGAAGATCAAATATTGACTAAAATTATTGATTTCATTCCCAGCACCGAAACAGTTAATTTAGCCGATGCCCAGATCATTGTCTCTGGTGGCAGGGGGTTAGGAGGAGCAGAGAATTTTAGACTTATTGAAGAGTTAGCCGATGTGTTGGGGGCAGCAGTGGGGGCGTCCCGGGCAGCCGTAGATGCAGGGTGGATCTCCTATCCACATCAGGTAGGACAGACAGGCAGGACTGTGCGTCCTCGGGTCTATTTTGCCTGCGGTATCTCCGGAGCCATCCAGCATCAGGCAGGGATGAAGACATCGGAGATAATTGTAGCCATAAACAAAGACCCAGATGCACCTATATTTGATATCGCCACCTACGGTATCGTTGGTGACCTGTTTGAGATCGTGCCGTTGTTAACCCAGCAGTTCAAAAGAAGACTGGGAAAGTGACCAAGAGTTCTCCGTGGACACCCCAGAGAAAAGGCCGCTTCCTCCGGGAAGCGGCCTTTCGGTACAGAGTGGAGGCGGCGGGAATTGAACCCGCGTCCGGAGATATTTCGACAGGGAAATCTACGTGCGTAGTCTGTCATTTTAGACTCGCTGCCCGATGCTCCGACAGACAGGATCTTCAGGCAGCCAGTCCGGTTCGATCTCACCCGGCCCTCCCGGACCCAAGGGCCAGGCCAGCCCACCAGTCTCGACGCCCTGCCTTAGGCTCTGTGGGCGGAGCTAAGGAGGACGGGCCGCCATCAATTAGGCAGCCAGTGCATAAGAATAGTCTGCACTTAAATTTATATCCCAATTGTTTTACGAGTTACTGGGAGCTCGGCACGCTTTCCCCATCTCCTCTATCCCCGTCGAAACCTTTCGCCCCCATAGGACACTGTTTTAATTTAACTCTTCCTCAGCAAATTGTCAACTATTTTTTACAAAGATGATCCTCTCGAAAAATCGTTTATCCCCTCCAAGGGAGAGGGAGCATTTTGGACTCTTTACGAGTCAATCAAAAGATAGAATACTAAATTTTTCAAACATCTGCGCCTGGGTCCAATAAAGCTGCTTTGTATCTATAACATACCAGAGTATAAATACTCCCCCCTCCTTGCACACTCATTTGAGATGCCCCCAAGAAAAACTCTACTTCTGTAAAAAGAAAGGTGATAAGCTCTTTTCAGTGAATCAATTGTCCTCCGCTGATAATAATATCTACCCCTGTAATGTGCCTTGCTCTATCCGAAGCTAAGAACACGATCACCGAGGATACATCTTCTGGTTCTCCCACTCTTCCAATGGGTATCGTGGCTGCAAACGCATCCTTTTTCTTTCCTGTCCCCATCCATTCAACAGTCATTGGGGTGAAAATATTCCCCGGTGAGACAGAATTGACATTTATATTGTAACGAGCCACCTCTTTTGCAAGCCCCTTGGTATAACTGAGGACAGCGCCTTTCGCAGCAGTGTAAGCTGAAGCACTGGCAATCATACCATAGGCACAGAAGGAGCCCATATTTATTATCTTTCCCCACTTCTTTTTAATCATATGGGGTAATACCTCTTCGGCACAATTGAACGTCCCCTTTGCATGTACTGCGAAAATAGGGTCCCAATTCTCAAGACCTCCCCTAGCAGGATTACCCGCAATGTTAGCAAGAATATCTATTGTCCCAAATCTCTCCATCGTACTCTGAACCATTCCTCTAACATCTTCCCTTTGGGAAACATCAGTATGCACGAATAGAGTTTCCCCTCCTTTGTTATGGATTATTCTGGCTGTCTCCCGGCCATTTTCATCGATAATATCGGCCACAACAACCTTGGCTCCTTCTTCAGCAAAAAGCAATGCTGTGCTTCTGCCAATTCCAGAGCCTCCCCCGGTAACGATAGCTACCTTATCCCTCAACCCTAAATCCATAGCTGCTTTCCTCCCTCACAGAAGTTTTAAATTTAAAAGGATCTTGTTTTTTAACTTGATGCCTCCACATAGAACTATAGAACTAATGTAGAGCAAGAGGGGAGAGTTGATCAGATAGGGATATGGCCCCTATAACCACCATCCTGTGACTGGATGGCCTTGTCCAGGGAACCAGAGCATATCCACGATGAACGAAATCCCTGCTGCTACGAAATGGCCCATTATTAATCCGACAAAAAGTGGCTTGACACTTTTGTATAACTTAATTCCTCCCAACTTCAAAATGATAATCTTTATCATCCAGGCCAGAAAGACGGAAAAAGCCAATGATTTGACTGGATCCGTTGGTGCTATGACAAAGCCAAGAGGATGGAGGGGCCACCAAACAAATCTATACCTCATAAATGCTAAGCCAGCTGTTATAAGACCCCCGATACCTAAAAAAGAGAGCCTTCCCCAATCAGTTCCATAAGGGTTTCTTAACTTTGCTACCATCGTATCAAAAGGCACCAGATTGCCGCCATAAAATATCCAGTTACCGAAGGTCAACGTGCCATGCGTATAGCCTAAATAAAGAGTATACCATATTGAAACCACTACGCTTACTACTAAGGAAATGACTACAGCTAAAAGAATTCTTCGTTTCTGTTTAATTGTGTCAGCTATCTTAGCCACATGTCCAAATGCTGGTGCTACCAGACATTTCGTGTCTGCTATCAATGCGTAGGAAAAGGCTATAGCACTCATAGT
>CAZQSC010000213.1:0-3772 GCA_964595705.1 uncultured bacterium
TGTCCACATTCTCTCCGAATATTTTGCTATCAGGACGAGAGAAATAGATGTATTCAAAGATGCAAAAGGCATATCTGGAAGAATCAAAAGGCTTAATGGACCTTAGGCCCTCTTCACTTAAGATAACAACCTCTCCGGGTTCAACGTCTCGGGAATATTCGCCACCGATAATGTCCAAGGCACAGGACTCAGAAGCAACCACCCAGGCGTCACCCAGTCTGCCCAAACAGAGAGGACGAAAGCCGTAGGGATCCCGGATAGCGATGATCCTGTCTCTGGTTATTGCCAAAATCGAATAGGCGCCCTTTATCTGTACCAGTGCCTCAACCATTCGCTCCAAAAGGGTCTCCTTCTGAGATCTGGCCGTCAAGTGGACAATTATCTCACTGTCCATACTGGTTTGAAAAAGGGAACCCTCCTGTTCCATTCGACATCGAAGTCCATTTGAGTTAACCAAATTACCATTGTGGGCAACAGCCAAAGGGCCGCCCTTGCAGTTGACCAACAACGGCTGGATATTCACCGGCAAAGGTGAACCAGTGGTAGAATAACGAGTATGCCCCACTGCCAGATCTCCTACCAGCCCCCTGAGAGTGGCTGAATCAGAGAATACATCCGTAACCAACCCCATCCCCTTGTGCTGTCGCAGAGTCCTGCGATCACTCACTACAATGCCAGCGCTTTCCTGTCCCCGGTGCTGAAGAGAGTAGAGCCCAAGATACGTCAGTTCAGCAGCATTCTTATGTCCATAGATCCCGAATAGGCCACAATCTGCCATTGTTTACCTCCGAATATTTAACCTGCCTTGAGACTCTGCAAATTCAAACGAGCTGTTCCACTTACTCGTAGATACTCTCGTAAGAATCTCCCGGTGTAGGATTTCTCCACCTGAGCCACCTCTTCCGGTGTTCCCGTAGCCACTACCCAGCCCCCCTCATCTCCACCTTCTGGACCCAGATCAATGATATAGTCGGCGGTCTTTATCACCTCCATGTTATGCTCGATAACCAACACGGTGTTTCCCATATCCACCAATCTGTTTAAGACCTCCAATAACATTTTAACATCCTCAAAGTGTAGCCCAGTAGTGGGTTCATCTAGAATATACAGGGTATTGCCGGTACCCACCTTTGACAACTCAGTAGAGAGTTTAACCCTCTGGGCTTCTCCCCCTGACAGGGTGGTGGCCTGCTGTCCCAGATGGATATATCCTAAGCCCACATCTGAAAGGGTCTTCAACTTTCGCTTAATGCGGGGAATGTTGGTGAAAAACTCCAGGGCTTCGTCCACAGTCATATCTAACACATCGGCAATGTTTTTGCCCTTGTAGCGGATACTCAGGGTCTCCCGGTTGTATCTTCTACCCTTGCAGACATCACAGGTTACATAGACATCCGGCAGGAAATGCATCTCGATTTTGACGACACCACCACCTTGACAGGCCTCGCATCTGCCCCCTTTCACATTAAAACTGAAACGACCGGGTTTATATCCCGCCATCTTAGCCTCTGGCACCTGGGAGAAAAGTTCCCGAATATAAGTGAAAAGTCCGGTGTAAGTGGCAGGATTAGACCGTGGAGTCCTGCCTATGGGTGATTGATCGATGTTGATCACCTTGTCAATCGCCTCAATTCCCCAGATTTCTTTATACTTATGAGGTTCTTCTTTGCTTTTATAAAATTTCTGTGCCAGGATTCGATAAAGTGTTTCATCCACTAAAGTGCTTTTCCCTGAACCGGAGACACCCGTTACACAGGTAAAAGTTCCCAGAGGAATATGCACATCTATTGACTTCAGGTTATGCCCTTCAGCGCCAAGTATAGAGAGCCATTTACCGTTTCCCCCTCGCCTGCGAGAGGGGACAGGAATCTGTTTTTTCCCGGAAAGATACTGTCCGGTCAGTGAAGATGCATTACGGCAGATTTCGGTTGGGCTGCCAGTGGCCACCACTTGACCACCTTGCAACCCTGCCCTCGGTCCCAAATCAATGACATAGTCGGCTGTCTCAATGGTCTCCTTGTCATGCTCCACAATAAGGATAGTATTGCCCAGATCACGCAAGTCACACAGTGTCTTCAGCAGCCTTTTGTTATCCCTCTGGTGGAGACCAACACTCGGTTCGTCCAGAATATATAGAACTCCCACCAGTTGCGAGCCGATCTGCGTGGCCAGTTTGATCCTTTCTGCTTCACCTCCAGAGAGGGTGGCAGCGGCTCTATCCAGGGTGAGGTAGTCTAGCCCCACATTCATCAGGAAACCCAACCTGTCCTTAATCTCTTTGAGTACCTGGTAGGCAATAGCTGTCTCCTTGGGGGAAAGTCTAAGTGCAGAGAAGAACTGCAGGGCCTCTTTAATCGAAAAGGCAGTCATCTCAGCGATATTTTTGCCCTGAATCTTCACCGCCAGACTCTCTGGCTTCAGTCGGCTGCCCTGACACTGAGGGCAAGTACGGGCGCTCATAAAACGCTCGATCCACTCTCTTACCCCTTCGGATTCGGTCTGTCTGTATCGTCTCTGCAGATTGGGAATAACCCCTTCAAACTGGCCGTCCTCGGTTCCATAAAGTATCACCCTCTTTTGTATCTCAGTCAGTCTGTCGAAAGCCAGGTCAAAGTCGATGTTGTAGCTTCTGGCAACGCTGCGCAGGCGGTGAAAGAACCAACGTTCCTCAGGAACTCCCCAGGGAACAATAGCACCCTGGTTGATGGAAAGGCTGGGGTCAGGTACCACTAAGTTAGGGTTAACCTCCATCCTTGCCCCCAGCCCATCACAGCCGGGACAGGCACCATAGGGACTGTTAAAGGAGAACATCCGCGGTTCTATCTCCTCATAGCTCACCCCACAGTCCGGGCAGGCGAAATGTTCAGAGAAAAGTAGTTCCTCTTTATCCACTACATCCACTATCACAAGCCCTTCACCCATTGCCAAGGCGGTCTCTACCGAGTCGGTAAGTCGCTTGCTAATCTGAGGCTCAACCACCAAACGATCCACCACCACCTCAATCCAGTGTTTTTTGTAGCGCTCCAGTTTGATCTCCGAGTCCAGGGTCAGCACCTGCCCATCCACCCTGACCCGCACATAGCCATCCCTTTTAACTTGCTCAAAAAGCTCCCGATACTCGCCCTTTCTGCCCCTGACTAATGGGGCTAACACCTGAATCCTCGCGCCCTGGGGGAGCTTCAAGACTTTATCTACAATCTGCTGCACTGTCTGTTTGGAGATAACTTTTCCGCACTTCCAGCAGTGAGGCACCCCGACGCGGGCAAAGAGCAGTCGCAGGTAGTCGTAGATCTCGGTTACTGTCCCTACAGTAGAACGGGGGTTTTTTGCTGCTGTCCTCTGCTCGATGGAGATAGCTGGCGACAGCCCTTCAATGTAGTCGACATCCGGCTTCTCCATCAGGGATAAAAACTGCCGAGCATAGGCAGAGAGGGATTCTACATAGCGTCTCTGTCCCTCTGCGTAAATGGTATCGAAGGCCAGCGATGATTTCCCTGAACCCGACAATCCGGTGATAACTACCAGCTTGTCACGAGGGATTTCTAAATCTATGTTCTTAAGGTTGTGCTCCCGAGCACCTTTGATGATTATTCTGTCCATTGGAAGCTCGAAATTTCCTTTAAACTATCCTGCCCAAAATGTTCAGCAAAACGGCTTTTGCCCTCTGTTTTTGAACAAATAATATTAATCCGAATTCAGAATTTCATCTTAGAAGCCCACGAATCTATTCGTGGAACTTTCCAACGTATTAAAATGTTTACCCGTTTTTTTT
>CAZQSC010000214.1:0-3742 GCA_964595705.1 uncultured bacterium
TTCAAAAGATCACCGCTAAGCTCGCCCTCGCAAAAGTCTATGAAAAGTCTTCTGGCTTCACTACACTTCATCTTATCTCCCCTCGTACATTGTGCTCTGGTGTGCAGTTCTATAACCAAGGAAGAGACTAAGATATCTCTTAGCTGTTGGGTCAAGGCGATGAACTCTAAGCGGAGTTACTGCTTTGGCAGTTTATCATAAACCCGATAAACCCCGTTAAGTCCCTATTTAACAAGCTGAACGGGTGGTTCCAAACCACCTTAATTGTGAGACTAGGCGGCGCAAAGGGGCCAATTAACCCGACATTCAAGGGACACAACTCTCCAAGATAGTCACTCTACAAATTGGCTCAGTTCCTTCCGCAGTTTGTTCACAGCATGAAAATAGCTTGCCTTAACTGAGCCGACTGATCTTCCCACAATCTCTGCTATCTCCCGATGGGATAGATTCTCGTAATACCTCAAGATAAAAATCGCTTTCTGTCTCTCTGGCAACCCTTGAATAGCCTTATCCACTGCGTGGGCCAATTCGTTCTGTTCCAGCATCTTATCCGGAGAACCGGAAGGGGATGCTGACAGAGGCTTCACGTCCTCAAGGCGGATAAATGCCCGTAGTCTCTTTTTTCGCTGGTGATTTATTGCGAAATTGACTACAATTCGATAAAGCCAGGTGTAAAGAGATGAATTTTCTTGAAATTTGCTAAGACCCTCGTAAGCTTTAACAAAGGCATCCTGTGAGATATCGGCAGCATCCTCATGGTTGTTAACCATTCGCAGCGCCAAGTAGTAAAGCCGCTGCTGATATCGGTTGACAATCCGGTTAAAGGCCCTCTGATCCCCTTGCTTAAACCTTCGCACCAACGAGATATCTAGATCGTTCTCCATCTCTCTCTTTATGGTTTTCTTAATTAGACAGCAACAGGTGCAAATGGTTTAATCCTTTGCCCACTTTTTGTTGACAAATCGCCAAAAAGGGTGTATATTCCATCAGTATGAAGGTGTAGTGTTGCCCTTTTTATAGAGGTAAATTTGTATAGTGAAGTCCTTCTATTATAGCGTAGCTTGAGGAAATGAGAGTATTAGGGATTGAGACAGCAACAATGGTGGGAAGCGTAGCCGTTGTTGATCAGGTGGATGTGGTGGCTTCCTACCTTTGGAATATTAAATCAGCCCATTCTGAACATTTGATGGTTGCCATCGAACAGATTTTAGCCGATGCCTCCCTCTCTCTCCGGGAATTAGATGGGATAGCAGTCTCCATCGGCCCAGGTTCTTTCACCGGGCTTAGAATTGGGTTGGGCACCGCAAAAGGGCTCTGTTATGCCACCGGACTGCCCCTGGTTGCCGTTCCCACCTTAGATGCCTTAGCCTCCAGACTGGCTTTCTGCAAATACCAGGTCTGTCCTATGCTTGATGCCAAAAGGGGGGAGGTCTACGCCTCTGTCTACCAGGTCGCAGACGGAGAGGTCCGAAGGCTCCGTTCCCCAGAGGCAGTTTCTCCTGGACTTCTTCTTAAGAGAATCTCCCAGCCAACTGTCTTCTCTGGTAAGGGGGCAATTGTCTATCGGGAGAATATTTTGAAAATATTGGGAGGAAAGGCCTATTTTGCCCCTCCTGACCTGAACTACCCCGATGCTGCTGCAGTGGCCAAAGTGGGCCTCTCTGCAATTCAAAGAGGGGAAGAAGCAGAACTGTTCTCCCTTGAGCCTCTCTACCTCAGGAAACCAGATGCAAAGATCAGCGGCCAACCCAGGGTGTAATGGTTGTCGAGGCTTGTCTGCAACGATCCGCATAGATGGGGGTCAACTGTTTTGAACCTATATCCGGAAAAAATTAAACACTGAATATTATATTACATTGTCCCCCCGTTGGTGAGTGGTGATTGATAAACCAGTCACCGGTTCTCATTCTTTGTTTGCTCATTCGGTGTTTTCCGCATCTGGTTGAAGTATTCTGCATATTTCCCCAAGCACCTGTTCTGGGGAAATCCCTTTCATGCACTGAAAATGGCCGCGGGGGCATTTTTTGCCGCCGTGGACTCCACAGGGGCGGCACTCCAGTGGCTTTTGAACAACAGTATGGCCTTCTCCCCAGGGGGCAAACCCAAAGGCGGGGACAGTTGGCCCGAAGATGGCCACTACAGGAGTTTTCATTGCTACTGCCAGGTGTACCGGAGCGCTGTCGTTGGACAAAAGAAGTGCACACATTTCCAGCAGAGCGGCTGATTGTCGGAGAGACATCTGGCCGGCAGCTACTGCACCAGCTCCACTGGGCAATGCCTCTGCTATCCGCTGACAGAGTCGCCGGTCTGCCTCCCCACCTATCAGAACCACCTTTATCCCGAACTCTTCAAATAGAAGCCTAGCCACCTCAGTGAACCTCTCTGGGGGCCAACATTTGGTGGGCCATACTGATCCAGGGGCAATCGCCACCGGTCTGTGCGAAGCTTGGATCCCGTTTCTCCGTAGAAGTTCTGCTGCCCTTTCTCGGTCTTGGGGACTGGGAAAAACCTCTGGACTTTTATCCCGGAGGTAAATCCCGAAAGGACGCAGCAGGTCAAGGTTGCGCTTAATCTCGTGGACATCTTTTCGGTAGAAAACCTTGTGGGTGAAGAGAAAAACCCCCGCGCTGGTATTGAAGCCTACCCTCTGAGGAATTCTGCTTAGGGCAGCCAGAAGGGCGCTGCGTAGCGAACGATGCGGTACAATCGCCAGATCAAACCGTTCTTTACGCAACTTTTTGACTAATTGCAAAAATGCTCGTATTCCCCTCTCTTTTTTCCGCTTGTCGTAGAGGATTACGGTGTCAATGTGGGGGTTGTCACCTAGTAGGTCTGCTGTCTGGGGAATTGTCAGCACAGAGATTCCGGCCTGGGGGAAACCCTTTCTGACCGCCCGGATCAGAGGGGTGGTCAACACTAAGTCTCCGATAAAGGCAGTTTGAATAATCAGGATTTTAGATATAGAGAGCATTGTCTCCTTTCTTTGTACACATTCTTAAATACGATTACGTAGTATAATTGGCTTATTCATTCCATTTAAAAGTTTGAACTACCTGAGGTCGGACTCCACAAGGGACAAGAAAAAAAACGGCTGCATCGGATCAATGCGGCCGCCTTCCTGGAGCGATGTTTTTCCCACTTCAATGGAAAAGAACACGCCTAATCTGCACAAACCTATCTGTCCTCGGACGATAGAGCGAAACCGTATTGGCGACATCTAATCCGCTTTATCTCTATCATTTCAGGATACCTGCGTGCCTTATCGTAGACATCCCTCTTATTCAAACTCAGTGCTGTTGAATTCTCAGCGCAGAGAATTGCCTAAACTTCAAAATTTGCCTATTTTTTGGAACTCAAGGCAATTTTAGCAATTTTTGAGCTTACTGCCTGCTCTCTGCGGTTTCCATTTTGTTTTGGCCAATGCCCGGAACTCGTCGGATGACCGTTGAATCCCTGGTAGCGAAACGCTGGGCCTTGGGTATACTCGCCAACAGTAGTAATATAAACTGATGGAATTCTGAAGTCAAGTTTTTTTGTAAAATACGAATTTAGGACAATAGGGTCTGAACGAAGAGCTCAATTCGATGAAGAAATACTCTTGCAAGATTAAATCCAGCGTATTATTTTAGGGTGTATTACCGTGATAGAATGTTTACAACAGCCATTGCTTAAGTGTTACCTTACTTTAAATTTCAAATAATAAACTGTTAGCAAATTTCGCGTCTTCTTTAGGCTTTTTGTC
>CAZQSC010000215.1:0-3736 GCA_964595705.1 uncultured bacterium
CAGATTGAGGCAGGATCTACACTGTGGCTCTTTGGTATTTCACGGGGCAAGCCCTTTCCCTGGAAGGGAGAGGGAATACTCTGGACTTTTTTATGAGAGGGTCAAGCTTAGAAATGCATTTTGGAGGTGAACCATGCCTGCCAATCTTCCTCCAGAGTATTATGCCATTGAGCGAAAATACAGGTTGGCTAAAAACCCCCAGGAAAAGATCGCCATAGTACGGGAGTTGTTGGCGATTATGCCCAAGCACAAAGGCACTGAGAAGCTGCAGGCAGAGTTGCGAGGCAGGATCGCAAAACTGAGTCGGGAGGCCCAGAAGAAGCGTGTCAAAAGAGGCTTTAGCTACCATATCAGAAAAGAAGGAGCCGCTCAACTCGTGCTCCTCGGACCGCCGAATGCCGGCAAATCTCAAATCCTTGCCAGCCTCACCAACGCCCTGTCTGAGGTGACTCCTTATCCGTTTGCCACCCGTAGGCCCTTGGTTGGAATGATGCCCTTTGAAAATATTAGCTTTCAATTAGTTGACACACCCTCCATCGCCCCGGATTTCATGGAACCTTGGCTGCCAGATATTGTTCGAAACACTGACTTAATCTTGTTAGTAGTGGACTTAGGTGAGGAGAATCCCTGGGAAGGGGCTAAGGCGGTCACAGAGAGGTTAGCCGGAGCTAAGATCAGACTGATAGGGAAGAGAGCCGAGGCCGAAGAGAGCGATGAGACTGCTCTCTTCATTTGTAAGAAAACCATAGTAGTAGCAAACAAAATTGATTTGCCCCTAGCCCAGCAGCGGTTTGATACCCTGAAGAACACATGCAGTCAGAGATTCCCGCTGATTTCCATCTCAGCGAAACGACACTTGGGCTTAGAGGAGATGAAACGCAAGATTCATCAAGTCTTAGGTATTGTTCGAGTCTACACTAAGGCGCCTGGAAGGCCGGTGGATCGAGACGAACCGGTAATCCTTAAGAAAGGGGATACCCTTATAGATGCAGCTTTGGCCATTCATAAAGACCTCGCCAGAGACCTGAAATACGCCAGATTGTGGGGGTCAAATAGGTTCGACGGTCAAAGGGTTGAGAAAAATTACATCCTGGAAGATGAAGATGTGGTGGAGTTTCACACCTGAACAGGAAAAAAACAAACCTGAGTTGTGAGAAGCGAAATTCGACGCAAGGACACAGAGAAAGGCAAAGATATGATAAAATATCCTCCCCTTTTCCCTGGGGCTATTCTTTACTGACTCGTTAGAGAAAGAGAGTGATTGGAATTGAGCCATAGGAATTTGAGTCTCATTGAAAAATTGGCCCATAACAGTAGTCTGGGAGTTACCTCTGCTTTTTTTGTATCCTAAGCTTCCTTTTTTCTCCCCCTTGTCTCCGCCTTTCGGGCACCAAACAACCTTTTAAGAGGCCTCTTTGAATCACTTAATTTCTGTAATTCAATTAGCTTATCCAAAGGAAGCTTAAGTTCCGTTCCTTCCTCGTCCTTAAGGTAAACCATATCTTTTAAAAGGGCGTTCTCTATCACTTCAAAATTTTTACCTTCTATGGAGATCTTTGTGCCCACTTTAGGAAATTTCTTTGAGGCCTCTTTGTAGAAATTCTCTTCGTAAAGCAGGCAGCACATCAGGCGCCCGCATACACCGGAGATCTTAGTGGAACTGGGGGACAGCCCTTGATCCTTGGCCATCTTAACTGATATAGGTTCAAAATCTACCAAGAAGGTATCACAGCAGAGCTTCCTGCCACAGGGACCATACCCGCTTAGCCTTCTTGCCTCGTCTCTGACTCCAATCTGGCGCATCTCCACTCTGGTTCGATAAACGGTGGCTATATCTTTAACCAGGTCTCGAAAATCCACCCTCTTTTCGGCGGTGAAGAAGAAGCAGATTTTGCTGCCATCAAATTGATATTCTACATCTACCAGTTTCATGCCCAGTCCGTGTTCGGCGATCTTTGCCTTACACAAGCGGACGGCCTCTTTTTCTTTCTTGGCGTTCTCCTTTAGTTTCTCTATATCCTCTGGGGTGACTTTCCTCAGGATTTGCTTTTTTACTTCTCTCTTTTTGGGGACTGACAGTTCTGCTATCTGTGCTACCCTTGCCACGTCCTCCCCTTTCTCCATTTGAACCACGACAAGGTCACCAATTCGCAGGGGGATATTTTGGGGGTTCAAATAGAAGTCCTTTCTGCCCCCCTTAAATTCAAGTTCGTATATCTCAGCCATTTTTTACTCCGATGTATGCAATTGTTTCGTCAACCAGATCAAGATTAACTCAGGGCTTACATTCCTGGACATCATCTCCAGTGAAGATTCCACCCTCCAGCTTAATTGCTCGATCGCTTTGGGATCAATCCTCTGGGCCAGCCTTTTCACCTCATCGCTCCGGTCGATGTTAGTCATTCTCGCCTGGTGACCTTCAGCCCACAACAAGGTATCTCTCAACCACAACAGAACCAGCTCCAGTAGATGTTCAAGCCCCGCCTTGTCTTTTTGCCTGGCCACAGTTTCTATAAAATCAAGTTGTTGCGTATTGTCCCCCCCCAGGGCAGTCTCCAACAGCGCCCAGGCGGTGTTTCTATATTCATCCAAATCTTGTTCTTCTGCCATTAACAGGGCTCTGGTAAAACTGCCGTTAGCAAGTCCAGCTACAATCTTTGCCCTCTCGGGGGAGATATTTCTCCGCTCTAAAAGTGCCTCCTCTATCTCCACCGGGGAGAGATTATTCAGTTGTAGCCTCTGGCAACGAGACAGGATAGTGGGCAGAAGGGAGTTGGGATTTGTGGCAGTGAGAATTAAAAGTAGAGTGCCCGGTGGCTCTTCCAGAATTTTCAGCAGGGCATTTGCCGCTTCCGGTCTCATCTGATCGGCTCCCAACAAAATAGCCACCTTCCTTTTGCCTTCGTAGGGGTGATAAGAAGTTTGCTTCCGAAGCTCCCGTATCTTATCGATGGGGATCGTGACACTTTTGCCAAAGCCGACGGCTCGGTACTTGTCCTCGGCTATCTTTTGAAGGACTGCAACCTCCTCTTCAACCGGAAGCTGGGCCGGTCCAGGGAAGATCACCTTCAGGTCCGGATGCTGAAGAGAGGATATCCTACGGCAGGAACTACACAGATCGCAAGCATTGGTCTTTGTACGACTGCAGTTAACCGCCTTAGCCAGTTCAATGGCCATTGCCCTTTTACCCACACCCTCCGGGCCATAAAGCAGTATCGCATGTGCCAGACGGTCGTTCTCCAGGGCTTGCCGCAAGGCCTGTTTTGCCTTTTCTTGACCGATTACATTGTTGAAGGACATGATTCTATCCAAAAGTTGAGCCTTCAAGGGCTGATTTCCTATTCTTCTCCAAAGACCTCTGCAGAGAAGGTCCAGATCTCTGTGCCTTTATCCTTCCAGGCATCCTTGGGCAGACCAGCCTTGTAGCAAGTGTTCTCCAGAAAGGTGAGCAGATCCCACCCGTATTCTGTAGCCACCTGGGGTAAGAGCAGTCCCTGATTATACCCCCTTTTGATGATAATCCCGTCTCGGCCGACCTTAATCTCCTCTATCTCTTTGATCCTCCTGGGAGGAGTAAGCACCGAAATCTCAATCTTAATCTCCTTCACTTCTTCTTTGCTTAGAGGGGGGAATCTGGGATCGTGCAGGGCTGCCGATATGGCCGCTTCTTTAACAGTTTGATATAACGGCTTATAGGCTTGGACATATCCAATGCATCCTCTCAGCCTCCCCCATT
>CAZQSC010000216.1:0-3657 GCA_964595705.1 uncultured bacterium
AGCTATAAAACAGGCGACTTCCTGGCTGCACTGGGCAATTTCCAAAAGATTCTCCAGGAATTACCTCCAAATCAGAGGTCATCAGCAGCACAGCTTATGGTGGCCAAGGCCTTCTACAAACTGGGTGAATACGAGCAGGCGATCCAGGCAGCCCAGAGGTTGCTGGAAGCTTATCCCACAAGTCGATACTCTCCTTATGCCATCTACCTTATTGGCGGGTGCCGCTTCCGACAGGGGAAATATATCGATGCAGTGGAGGAATATGCCAAAGTCGTTGGAGGCAGAGGTGACAGCAAATTGAGGCAAAGGGCCCAGGAGATAATCGACCGGATTGTCGAAACCAAACTCGCACCATCGCAGGTCGAAGAACTTCGGAGGAAGGGTCTTATTGGGGCTCGCGAACCCGAAGTAGGGCCTGTTTCTCCTGGAGTTGCAGTTATTGGCCTTCTCTGTCCTGTTTCCGGACCAGACAGCACCTTTGGAAAGGATCTGTTAGACGGGGTGAAACTGGCCTTTGGGGATGGAGAGAGCTCCTCTGGGCTTTCTCTGGTAGTCAAAGACACTGAAAGCAGTGCCATTGGGGCGGTCAAGGCTGCCCAGAATCTGGCAGAGCAGAAGAATCTGCTGGCATTGGTAGGGCCTGTCTTCAGCCTGCCGACAGTAGCGGCTGCGGCAGTGGCCAACTGCGCAAAAATCCCTTTGCTTGCCCCTACCGCAAACCAGGACAGACTGACCACCATCGGAGAGTATATCTTCCAGTTGAATACTACTCCCAGAATCCAGGCAGAGCGGATAGCCGAATATGCGGTGAAGGACCTGGGCTTTAAGACCCTGGCAGTACTGGCTCCCCTAAATGCCCGCGGTCAGCAGATGGCAGAAGGCTTTGTCCAACGGATAGAAAAGTTGGGGGGCAAGGTAGTAGCTCAGGATTGGTACACCGTCGGGACAACCGATTTTGGAACACAACTGCGAAAGGTGAGAGAAGCCGGTCTGGAATTGCTTCCGCCTGATTCGTTAGAATCGATACTGGCTATGCAGGATACAACCGAGACACTGGCTCCAGTGAGCACTATCGAGGGATTTCTGGTAGTAGGAGCTCCCCAGGAGATCGCCCTAATTGCCCCTCAGATTGCCTTCTGGCGGATTGAAACCCAGCTTTTAGGGGGAAGCGGATGGAACAGCCTGGAACTCCTCCAACTGGGACGTGAGTATGTGAAAGGGGCGATCTTTGTGGGCGAATACTTTGAACAGAACGACTCCCCCGCTGTCCGGGGATTTGTCGACCAGTTCAGGCAGAGATACGGCAGGAATCCCACTAAGGTGGCAGCCTTCGGATACGACGCCACCTATTTGATCTTACAGGCCTGGCAGAAGGGGGCCAGGACCAGAGAACAGCTCCGTCAGGCACTGGACAGGATTTGGCAATTCCAAGGGGCATCCGGTGAGATATCCTTCCGCCAACGGACCAACCAGAGCGTATTTCTGCTTACCATTCACAGAGACAGGATTGTTAAAATAGGTCTGCTCCGATAAGCACTTCAGAAACAGTAGCTTGAGGGAATGTGTAAGCCGGCAGTAGCAGAGGCAGCCAGGGAGCCGCTCTGTTCGTGTCTCCTCCACAAGAATCCCGTTCCATTTGTCCTACAATGGGAAGATATGCCCTCTTCCGATTTTTCTTTATTCTAAGTCTGTCTCTCTCCGTTTCTAACCTTAGCCAGGCGGAGGTCTTCCTCCCTACAGAAGTCCTCTTAGACTCTGAGGGCAATTACTCAGAGCTGCTTGCCGACTTAGAGGCTAATCCCATTGACCTGAATCGGGCAAGGGTATCTGATCTTCTGGCCATTCCCTGGCTTTCGGAGAAAAAGGCGCAGGCAATCGTTAATTGGCGCCGGAGACACGGTCCGTTTAAGAGCATAGAGGAACTTTCCCGAATACAGGGTCTGAATAGAGAGCTAATCGAGACCCTGCGTCCTTATGTTATGGTATGTCAGCCTCTGTCTCTGGCTTTAAAGGAACGCTTGCGGGTCAAACAGAAAGGCAGGTTGCAGGGGGAGCAGCTACCCCATTCTCTGGCTTTTTACCAGAGACTGAGCCTCTCGGTGGCCGACAGGTACGAACTTGGCCTGTTGGTGGAGAAAGACCCAGGCGAAACAGACCTGGCTGACTTTTCAGCTGGTTACCTTCAGCTTGGACAAACAGGCGGAATCGACCAGGTGGTATTAGGAGACTTCCGGCCTGGGTTTGCCCAGGGATTGGTCTTCAGCCGCTGGGAGTACTCGATAAACGATCCCAGATCGCTTAAGAGAAAAGATAGCCACTCTGTCGGCTACCGCTCCAGTACGGAGAACGGCGCCCTGCGAGGGGTTTTTCTGAGGAAATCTTTCCAGGCCACCCAATGGGCGCTGTTTTTGTCACGGAGCAGGTTCGATGCCAGTGTGAACAAAGATGGCACGGTGAAAACCCTGCTTGCCAGCGGATATCACACAACTGCTTCAGAGAAGGCCAAAAAGGACCTGCTTTCCGAAAGGCTGGTGGGCGGCAGGATCTCCTACGGTGCCCGAAAGAACCTGAAGCTTGGAACCAGCTTTGCCCTCTCTTCCTTTGCTCCTCCCTTCCACAACTACGACTTAGAGAGAAAAAAGTATGCTTTTACTGGTTCTCAGAATTCTGTTTGGGGAGTGGATTGGGATATCACCTGGTCGAACCTGAATCTATATGGCGAGGCGGCTTTATGCAAAGGTGGAGGCAAGGCAGCTCTTTTGGGAGCCACCTCTGAGATTAAAGGGGTGAAGGTCTCGGTCCTGGTCCGGAGCTACAGCCGTGACTTCCACAGCTTTCACGGCTCTGCCTTCTCTGCCTCGGGGAAGCTGTACAACGAGACCGGCCTGTTTGCCTCTCTGCTCTACTCCCCCACTGAAAGCACGGACCTGCTGATCTATGTCGACCAATACCGCCATCCCTACCGAAGGTATTATGAACCAGTCCCCACTCGGGGAGACAAGTGGGCACTGGTGGTGGCTCACGAGTTTTCCCACCAGGTTGAGCTTCTTTTTGATCTCCGGTCCAAGTACAGCCAGCGAGGCAAAGAGGCCCTGGGACGGCGGAACAGCCGGATACGTCTGGATGCCAGTTGGAGCCCGGACAGAAGATGGCGCCTGAGGGCCAGAACAGAGGCAGTCTTGTTGAACTTTGAACACTCCCGCCGCCAGCAGGGAATCTCTGCCTTTTTCGACTTTCGCATCAACCCCTTCCGCTGTTCAACCATCTGCGGGCGTTTAACCACTTTCAAAACAGATTCCTATGACTCAAGGATCTACGAGTTTGAGACCGACCACCCGGGAGCAGCCTTCTGCAGATTTGTCTACGGCAAGGGGGTGAAGTGGTACCTGTTGGTAGCCCAGAAGACAGGCCAGGGGGAGCTTTCGGCAAAATACCGGTGGCTGAGGACCCAAAAGGGCAAAAGGTGTGAGTTTTCGCTCCAGTTTGATTTACAGTTATAGTCATTGGGTCATTAGTTATTAGTTATTGGTTATTGGTTATTGGTTATTGGTTATTAGTTATTGGTTATTAGGGTATTCGGTCATTGGTGAGTCCAGATTCGGAAAAGTGAACATATCGTCCCTAAAGGGACTTCGAATGAATGGTTAATCCTATTTG
>CAZQSC010000217.1:0-3610 GCA_964595705.1 uncultured bacterium
CCCCAGAGGGGAGAGGGGGATTTTGCTCTCGCTAAGAGGGCAGTTTTATGAAGCCTGAGCTATTTATCGAAAGGAGGGTAATTTGTTGTTGCTTATTATTCCTCTTCCCCTCACCCTATCCCTCTCCCCAGAGGGGAAAGGGGAGTTTTGCTCAGCCTCCGGCAGGTTTGGGATCTGCGGGAGGTTTGGTATCAAATTGCCTACCTGGGGCAAGTTAGCCTGCCAGGGGCAATCGGTTTTTGACCTTGACAGTGATGAAGGCAGCTATGGCTGCCTTTGCCACATCGACGGGCAGGAATATCAGACATCCCACCAGAAGGGCGTTCTGAAAGGAGCACGGCCTGCCTGCTATCAGATTAAGGTTGAGGTAAAGGTAGACCACTCCGGGCAGGTAAATGAGGACCAGTCCAGCAAGCATTTTCAGGAATATGTTCAGAAAGCGAGGCGTGGGGGTTTTTTGAGTCAAAATCCCAATGGCGTAGGCGGCGAACACAAATCCGATTATATAACCAAAACTGGGCTTAAGGATACTACCAGGTCCGGCGCCACCAGCGAAGACGGGCAGACCCGCCAGTCCCAGACCGAGATAGACGAGTTGACTTAAAGCCCCCAGACGAGCCCCTAAAAGTGCGCCCGCCAGAAAGACAAACAGCACCTGCAGGGTGAAGGGGACATAGGGAAGAGGGATCCTGATAAATGCCCCCACCGCCGTTAATCCGGCCATCAAACCCACTGAGGCCACCGTTTGTGCTGCGGATTTCAAGCACTCCCTCCCGGATCTGGTTTATATCCCTGATTCCGACACTGGTTCACCAATCGCCAGTCTACCACTCACCACTCACTGGTAACCAATTTCTCTCTGTAGCCTCTCGGACAGAAGGGCGGCGAAATTTTCTGGGGGCTCAATAGGCTTCAATCTCCTCAAGATGGCAGTGACGGCCTCAAGCCTCTTCAATTTCCCCGCACAGGAGGGACAACAGGCCAGATGTCCCTCCACCTTTCCTTTCAGTTCTTCTTCCAGTTCTCCCTCTAAGTAGCGGGAGAGGTATCTTTCCAGTCGTTTGCAGTCCATCCTTTACCTTATGCGCTCTATAATCTGCTCCAGTCTCTTTTGCAGTTGAAGTCTGCCTCGGTTCACCCTCGATTTAACTGTTCCCACTGGGCAGCCAACAATCTGAGCGATCTGCTCGTAAGGCATCCCCTCGATATCCCGTAGGATTACAGCTTCTCGGTATTTTGGTGGTAAAGCCCCGATGGCCTCCTGGATGTCCCTCTCCATTGCCCTCTTCTCGGCAATATGATCGGGCCCTAAGGATTGGTCGGCGATCTCCACCAGGACATCCTGGTCGATTTTCTTGCTGATAGGGACGAAGTGCCATCTTTTTCTGTGACGCAGTTCACTCTTGGCAAGATTGCCTGCTATAGTGAATATCCAGGTGGAAAGATTAGCTGTAGCGCGGTATTCTTTTCTCTTCCGATATACTCTCAGGAAGGTCTCCTGGACAATGTCTTGGGCTGTCTCCCGGTCGCCAGTGAAGTGGTAGACAAAGTTCAGAAGCCTGCCCTGATAACGGCTCACAATCTCGTTGAAGGCCGCTGTATCTCCCTTAGTAAACTCTGAAAAAAGCTCCGCATCCGAAGCAGCAGAGCTGGATTTAAGGCCTGACATAGCCCTCCTGTGGACTTAAACCAATCGATCAACCCTATGCTGGGATCGCTTCAATATAGAGGAGGGAGCGCTCCATCTGTCGTTCCGCCCTTTTGCACTTTGAAATTTGTGAATAATCTGGACCGGGTAAAATCAAGATATAAAATTCTTCAACTGTTTGCAAGTAAAATCTTTGAAATGGGTCAACTGAGTGAGGATTCTGTTACACCATATGCGTTTAAAATCCGGGAACTTAGCGAAGCCTGTTATGCCAATGGGCACTCCTGCGAGGCCGTGAAGCGTAAAACGTGAAAAAATGACCCCGATGTTGGTGTCTGATCACGTTTCACGCATTACATTTCACGCCGAGCCGGAGGAGTAGTGGAGATATTTTTCTCCCAGTTTTCACGTGGGTTTGGTATACTAAAGAGAGAATCAGATGTGCATTCTGATAGCCTAAAAAACCTTGACAAACGCTAAATTTTGAGTATTTTTATATTTGTTTCTTCCGCTGAGAGACTAACATCTGTCGCAAACAAACTACGCCGCATCCCTAACTTCGCCGTGCGCACTGTTCTCAACGACCCAACAACACAACAGATGCAATAACATCCAATAAGTCAATGGCTAATCCTACCAAAGTTTTACTCATCGCCGGCGCCAGACCGAATTTTATGAAGATCGCCCCCATCTGGGAGGAGATGAAGAAATACCCGGCTCGGTTCCAGCCCATCTTTGTTCACACTGGCCAGCACTACGACGCCCAGATGTCCCGGGTTTTCTTGCAGGATTTACAGCTGCCTGAACCGGATGTGTACCTCGGCGTGGGTTCGGCCAGCCATGGAGTGCAAACGGCGAGGATAATGATCGAGTTCGAGAAGGTGATGGTCAAACAGAAACCCGACCTGATGATGGTGGTCGGGGATGTGAACTCTACGCTGGCCTGTGCACTGGTTGCTTCCAAGATGGGTGTGCCAGTTGCCCATGTGGAGGCTGGCCTGAGAAGCTTCGACAGGACGATGCCGGAAGAGATCAACAGGATTCTTACCGATCAAATCTCGGATTATCTGTTCACCACCTGTGAGGAGGCCAATGAGAATCTAAAGAGAGAGGGTATTCCAGAAGAGAAGATACATTTCGTTGGGAATGTGATGATACAATCTCTGCTGAAGTATCGTCAGAAGGCGGAGAGGTCCCATATCTTGGAAGAACTTGGCTTGGACAGAGGGGAATACTGTCTGCTTACGCTTCATCGGCCGTCAAATGTGGATCAAAGAGAGACATTTCAAGGGATCTTAAAAGCTCTATATCAGATTCAACATAAGATAAAAGTCGTTTTCCCTGCCCATCCCAGGACACAGAAGCGAATGAAGCAGTTCAGTTTTAATGGCTCAATGGCTCAAGGGCTCAATAACTTTATGATAATTGATCCCCTTGGTTATCTTGACTTTCTCTGCCTGGAGATGAATGCCAGGTTCCTGTTGACCGATTCAGGTGGGATCCAGGAGGAGAGCACTTTCTTTGGCGTCCCTTGTTTGACTTTAAGGGAGAACACTGAGCGGCCGATCACTGTTGTTCAGGGGACTAACACCTTAGTTGGCACTGATCCGGAGAGGATAATCAAAGAGAGTCTCAATATCTTAAGTGGTGGTGGGAAGCGAGGGAGAGTTCCCGAGCTGTGGGACGACAGGGTAGCCCAGAGGATAGTCTGGGTGCTCCAGGGGTGAAACTCAGGGTCTTGGGACTCCAGAGATGGCTTGGGTGTTCCAAACAGGGGTGCCCTGCGCTCTTTGCTCCACGTACAACGCTCAATAACCCAATACTCAATGACCTGATGACTTAATGCCAGCAGGGTTTAGGGATTGAAGATTTGATCCTCTCGTAAAAAGTCCAGAGTATTCCCTCTCTCTTGAGGGAGAGGGAAAGGGTGAGGGTGTCCCCCTCCCCTTTATCCCCTCCCCA
>CAZQSC010000218.1:0-3560 GCA_964595705.1 uncultured bacterium
ATGGCGGTCCAGGTATTCTTCCATACTGATATGTTCCCCCGCAGAGGGATAGCCACTGTCTCTAAGGAGAATCTCTCCGCCAGTGTGGCGGCCACCTCCTCGTAGGTATTGGCAGTTATACCAAACACCCTCTGGGTGTCCTCTTCGGTGGTGAACAACAGATCGGTGTACTGCATAACTTGGGTCATCGTCTTATTGGCCTGCTGTTGTGACCAGAGTTTTGCCCGGTAGTTTAAGTCCACACTGACGGGGCAGTTCATCTCCTTGGCTGTTTTCACTGCTTCCAGGGTGGTTTCAGCAGCCGTAGGGCTCAAGGCCGGGGTGATTCCGGACACATGAAACAGCCGGGTCTGCCCCAAGATCTTTTTCCAGTCTATCTCTCCGGGGCGGATGGTGCTGATCGCCGAGCCGGAGCGGTCGTAGATTACCCGACTGGCACGGGGGGAGGCGCCAAATTCGAGATAGTAGATGCCGACCCTCCCTTCGTCTGTCCAGAGAATATATTGGGTATCTACTCCCTGTTCACGGTTTTTGTTCTCCACCATCTTGCCCAGAGGGTTGCGGGGTAGCTTGGTCACAAAGGCGGTCTTCAGACCCAGGCGGCTGGCAGCCACTGCCACGTTCATCTCGGCACCGCCAATCTGTACATCAAAGTTAGTGGTCTGTTCCAGTCGTCTGAAACTCGGCGGCGAAAGCCTCAACATCGCCTCTCCAAAAGTTACTAAGTCGTACATTCTTCCCTCCCTATACTATAGATTTAAATTAAATTGACTCATAGAAAGTCCTAAAGTGCCCCTCTCCCTTTGCGTCTTGTGTTAAGACCAATATCAGAGACTTCTTAGAATGGACCAAAGGTTATCTGAGGGCCACCTCCTTCCCTGTCTCGGCCGATTTGTAGATGGCATCCAGTATTCGGGTGATTTCCAGTCCCTGTTCGGCAGTAGCCGTCGGCTCCTTGTCCTGGAGAATGCATTCAACAAAATGGGCAACCTCGCCGTCGTAGCCACTTACCTCCGGGAGCCGCGGTTCTAAGTCAACCGGGCTGCCCTGTTTCTCTGTATAGATTCTCAACGGGGGAAGGTCTGCACCACCCTTGGTTCCAAAAAGCAAGGAGTAGATTTTCTCCTCCTTTATATTGGAAACCCAACTGGTCTCTAAGAACACAGTGGCTCCTGTCTCCAACCGGACAAGAGCACAGGCCAGGTCTTCTACATCGAGGGTCCCTTTTTCCAAGGGATAATGATCTCTGAATTTAGCATAAGTGGAGCCACTCACCGAGACTGCCCGGGGATTGCCCATAAGCCAGAGTACTAGGTCAAGCATATGAACACCCAGGTCGATAAGCGGCCCCCCACCGGATTTCGCCTTGGTGGTGAACCAGCCGCCCAGGCCAGGGATGCCCCGACGTCTTAACCAGCCTGTCTTGGCATAATAAATCTCGCCCAACTCTCCAGCCTCGATGTATTTTTTAAGCCATTGAGAATCGCTCTGGAAGCGTCTGCAGAACGCCATCATCAATTTCCGGCCCGTCTGTCTGGCTGCGTTAACCATCATTTCCGCCTCTTGGGTGTTCATAGCCATTGGTTTCTCACACAGCACATCTTTTCCGGCCTGAAGGGCAGCCACCGTCATCTCGGCATGGAGAAAATTGGGAGTACAGACCGAGACCGCATCGATCTGTTTTAAATTCAGAAGCTTTCGGTAGTCGCTGAAAGAACGGGGGATTCCGTACTCTTCTGCAATCTGTTCCGCCCGTTTCGAGTCTAAGTCAACCACTGCCACCACTTCCACCTCAGGCAGTTTCTGATAGGCCCTTATATGGAAACTTCCTATGCTAGTGCCTATAACACCAACTTTTACTTTACTTTCTTTCACTGCTCCCTCTCCTGCTTAAGAGGCCGTATTCCGATACTTTTGGCAGAAGCCGGTCATTCACACCTTTGCTCCCCCTCTCCCCCTGGGAGAGGAGGGCTTCTGCCCTTGCTACCATCAATCCCGTTGGCTCCTGAGGACGATTAACCTGAGGAGCTGGAGAGCGGCCATTGCGGCTGCCGCCACATAGGTCCAGGCAGCTGCGTTCAAGACCTTGCGGGCCGCCGTCACCTCCTTTGGTGCCAAAATTCCCTCTCTGTTCAGAAGCACTAAGGCCCTCTGGCTGGCATTCAACTCCACTGGTAAGGTGACGATGTGGAAGACCACCGCTAAGCTGAACAGGATAATCCCCACATCCATTAGCACCTTGAGGGGCCCAGAGAAGAGGAATCCAAGGATAAATAGAGGAAAGGCAAGGCTTGACCCAAAATTGGCCACAGGTACGAAGCTGTTTCTGAGCATTAGAGGGGAATATCCTACCCCATGCTGGATGGCGTGTCCGCTCTCGTGGGCAGCTATCCCCAGGGCGGCAACAGACCTTGAGCTGTAGACACCCTCAGAGAGTTTTAGCACCCCAGTTCTGGGATCGTAATGGTCGGAGAGTATCCCCGGGATTTTCTCTATTCGCACCTGGCTTAAACCGTTGCGGTCAAGCAGATTCCGGGCCACCTGGGCACCGGTCATCCCTGAGCGGGAAGGCACCCGACTGTATTGCGCGTATGCGCTCTTCACCTTTGACTGAGCGTAGATGGCAAGGACCAAAGCCGGGATCAAAAGGATAAATGTCCAATCCCAGAAGAAAAGCATCGGCAATCACCCTCCTTCTGAAATAAGGTGTAGTTTAGCAAGAGTTGTTATAGCTATCACAAGCTTCACCTATGGCGAGTCTTAACCTATAGCTATCCCCAGACCTCTCCCTCTCTGACGCCGTATCCTCTGACGAACTCTGCCGAGCTCATCGGCCGCCTGTCCTGAGGTTGGACCTGGATGAGAAACAGTGCTCCCTGCCCTGCGGCTACCCAGATGCCCTCTTTGGGATCAGCCCTGAGTACCTCTCCAGGGATGCCTTTTTTGGGAACGGTCACTACTGAGGCCCGGTGAACCTTCAGCAGTGATCCCTTTCTGTAAGTGAAGGCACCTGGTCGGGGATTAGTGCCCCGAATAAGGTTTCTGATCTGCTCAGCGGGCTTTGACCAGTTGATACAGGCATCTTCCTTCTTTAACTTGGGGGCTTGGCTGGCTCCCTCTCTTGGCTGTGGCCTTCGGGGAAGATTGCCGGATTCCACCAAGGAAACAGTTTCGGACAGCAGTTCAGCCCCCAGAGACATCAGCCTGTCGTGGAGCTCCCCGGCAGTCTCTTCCTGGCCAATGGGTACTACTCGCTGCAGGATAATGTCCCCGGTGTCTACCCGCTTGTCGATGAAGAAAGTGGTCAGTCCTGTCTGCTTTTCACCGTTTATTATGGCCCAGTTTATGGGGGCTGCTCCCCTATATTTAGGCAGAAGAGAAGCGTGTAGATTGATCACCCCCCGGGGCGGAACAGCCAGCACCTGGGGAGGCAGGATGCGAAAAGCCACCACCACGATCAACTCCGGGGACATTTGTCTCAAGCTTCTCACAAAATCCAGGTCCTTCAGGTCCTCTGGGGTCAGAACCGGCAGCCCTTTTGCCAGGGCCTCCTGCTTGAT
>CAZQSC010000219.1:0-3553 GCA_964595705.1 uncultured bacterium
GTGACAATTAAGGATTCAGAGAACGCTGTGGAGTTGGTTAAAGTGAAGGGAGCGGTCAGTTTCCATCATGTTTGGCTCAAATACGAAGGATCTAATGAATATGCCTTGAAGGACATCAACTTCGATGTGCCCCCTGGCTGGACGATTAGTTTAGTGGGCCCCAGTGGGGCGGGAAAAAGCTCTCTGGTGAGTTTGCTTCTGCGTCTATACGATCCAACAGAAGGGGATATCTTGATTGACGGGCAGAACATTAAGGATGTAAAATTGACATCCTTACGGAGGCACATCGGTATGGTACCCCAGGAGGCAATACTCTTCTCCGGAACTGTCGCTCAGAACATAAAGTACGGACGCCTTAACGCTACCCCCCAGCAGGTAATAACCGCCGCTAAGACAGCGGAGATACATGACTTCATCTGCTCTTTACCGGAAAAATATGAGACGCAGATAGGAGAACGGGGGATGAGCCTCTCTGGAGGGCAGAAACAGAGGTTGGCGCTTGCTATGGCGCTGTTGACCGACCCTACTATCCTTATCTTAGACGACAGCACCTCTGCCTTAGACGCAGAGACAGAAGCAAGACTGTGGGCAACATTGAAGAAGATAATGGCCAACAGGACATGTTTTGTTATCACTCATCGTATCTCCACAGCGATGAGTGCCGACCTTATTCTGGTGCTGGATGAGGGCAGAATAGTCGAAAGGGGCACGCACGAGGAGCTTATCGCCACCAGCGGAATCTACCGTCGACTTTTCCAGCAGCAGCGAACAGCCGCGTAGCAGTTATGTCTCCCTGGCTACCTCCTCCACGGTGAGTATCTTCTTGGAGGAAGTATCATAGTATTTTTTGATACACTCGTTACAGTCCTCACAGGGACGCTGATAGCAATCCCGGTGTATTCTCATAGAATACTGGTTTTGGAACGCCAGCATACATTTGGAACTGCAGAACAGATAGCGTTCTTGGTAGGTGCCGAAAGCACAGAAGGTTACTAACATCTCTGCCCGGTGAGCAGTTTTACCGCACCAGTCGCAGATAGCGGTCTCCTCCCTCTCTTTCTGTTTCTTTCTCTCGGCTATCTCCTCTTCTGTCCAGGCAAACTCAATGTAGCTGACATTGGCGCTCGGCACTTTCATCCTCACTACATCATCCCTGATGCAGAGGATGTTCCCTTTCTGGGTGTCGAAAGTGCTATCACATTCTAAGGTAGTACCATCCCTAAGGTGGACAATCATTCTACCCTTTTGCTGGGGGGAGATGAAAGATGACCATCCACAGTAGGGGCAGATACTGGTGAAGAGAAATTGCCTGGTCTTCCGACCACATTCTGGACAGCGTCCTTCCTCTAACAGCTTAAGCTGCTTCAGAGACTCTTTCGCCGCTTCCTTCACCGTAGCATCAATATCAGTAATTACCTTCTTTACAGTGCCCTTACCCCTTTGGGTCAGCAGAGAGAGTTCCTCCTCCGCCTCTTCTTGCTGCTCCCTAACAACCGCCTCTTTTTTCCCTTCCGTCTTTTCTTTATTTTTCTTAGTCTTACGTAGTTTAAGCATTCTTAAAATCGCCTCCTTTAAATTAAGGCTGTCGCAAATCCTTTCGGTTAGAAGTTTTGATTCGTTCGTAAAAAGTCGTATTTTCCCCTCCCCCAGGGGAGGAAAAAAAGGGAGAGGGAAGAAAAGTACTTGAAATATCGACACTTTCACCCTCACCCCTACCCTCTCCCTGAAAGAGAGAGGGAGCATTTAGGACTTTTTACGAATCAATCAGTTTTGGCAATTGATAACTGATTAGCTCCGTGATATGTGGGATTAGCTCCCAGGATTAGTTAGGGACTTTATTAATGTCAAATATCAACAGACCGGACTTGATGCGCTACACCTTATGATCCTGTTTTCTTTGCGAGGAGTATCTGAACCTTATCGATTATAAGATCTGCAATAGCATCTGCTTTGTTCATCTTCGACGCCGAGGTAACCGCATCCACCTTCACTGCCTTCGGTTTCCAGTCTTCACCAATGGCGGTGGTAAGGAGTATTATCTTTTCCTTCTCCTGCACATTTTTGAGGAACTTCCTCGCGTGCCGATTTAGCCGTCCTGCCCAGCAGGTGTTAACGATGACAATTGCCTCATAATTCTCTGTTGATTCACCCGCAAGCTTCCTCAGATCTATGATCTTTACATAACAGGTATCCTTTTCAAGTGCCGCCACAACTCTGGAAACCACCGCTTCCTTAAATCGACTTTGTTGGGTTGCAATGAGTACTTTCTTTTTGCAGTCCTTATCGCCTCTCTCGGTTGTCTTTACCATCCGCGACGTACATCCCAGGAGCACTATATTTAAAGAAATCATCAATACCCCATAGAACAATCGACTCTTCATTATCCATCCCTCCTCTGTTCCAAGTTTCTCTTCCCGAAAGACCTTCGCTTGCCCCTGTTCTTTTCAGGCTGGACAGGACAGCAGGTGGTCGAGGAGCTCCTGAAGGGAGCAGGTGGCTAAGCCCACGTACTTGTCCGCACCGCCATAGTAGACGAACAACGTTCCCTCAATGACCACCTTACCACAGGGGAAAATCACACCGTTATAGTACCCTTCAAGTTCGTAGTTCTCCTCCGGTTGGATGAGCCAATCAGGGGTGCGGTGCAGTAGCTTTGTCGGATCCTCAAGGTCCAGCAGCATTGCCCCCAGGCGGTAGTGGTTGTCAGGACCCACTGCATGGTAGAGAATCAGCCAGCCGTACTCGGTTTTGATGGGTGGGGTGTTAGCACCGATTTTTCTCTCCCAGTCGTACCTGGCCTTGGCAAGGAGTTGGCTGTCCTGAAAATTCAGCAGATCATCGCCTGTGGAGATCCATATGGCGGGATAGTCGGTGCCGTATTGCTCTCCTACCCACGTCAGGGGCCTGTGTATCATTACATACTTTCCGCTCACCTTTTCAGGGAACAAGATCACGTCCCGATCATCCACCATGGGGTTGGTCAGACGTCCGGCGCGGATGAAATTCTTGAAGTCTTTTGTCAGTGCCAGGCCTGTGCTGGTCAGGTTTTCTCGCAGAGTTTTCGGGAAATCAGATGGACATTCGGGGATGTGTCGCTTGTCCTTGAGCAGCCAGTACTGTCCTGGTGGAAAGGGTCTGCAGGCATAGGTCATATAATAATACTCACCCATCTTCACTACCCGGGGATCCTCCACGCATCCGGCATCGAAACCATCGGTGCTGGGACTGAAAACTGGCTGATCGGAGGCCCGTTCGAAATGGTAACCGTCCTTGCTTACCGCCAGGCCCAGATGAATCCTATGCTCAGGGTCCGGTCCGGCGGCCCGGTACAACAGATTAACTTCTTTTCTGTTCTCGTCATACCATGCTGCAGGATTGGTTGTAACCATGCTTTCCCACTCATTATCCGGATTTGGAGAGAGAATCGGGTTGCCTTCATACCTTTGCAATTTCATCTCTGGTCCTCCGACATAAGGTATAAGAACATAAACGACTGGTTCCCTCTATCTTGAATCAGCTAACGATGCGCAACATTATCGGGTAATCCCTCACC
>CAZQSC010000220.1:0-3491 GCA_964595705.1 uncultured bacterium
ATAAAGAAGTTCCGTCGCTTATGTCTCCAATTGTAATATTTTTGTGAAAGTTCAGTAAAAAAACAACGGATAATCTCTCTAAAATTTAAGATTAGACAACAGTCCGATCATCTTTTATAAAATCTTAACCTCATAAAAGGAGAAGAAGATGAAACTGTCTTGTCAAGAGGGAATGGTTCCTGGAAGAAGCTTGGAGGAGAAACTTGCCCGTTTAGAGCAGTACGGGTTTGAGGGGATAGAGTTAGGCGGCAGCGGGCTTACTCAGAGAAGTCGGGAGATAGCCAGACTCACTGCCAAAAGCAAGGTGAAACCCAGTTCTGTCTGTATCGGCTATCGCGGTTGTCTTTTGAGTCCAGAACCCCAGGAGCGCGAGTTGGCAGTTAGAGATATGAAGGAGTTGCTCCAGGCCTGTGCCGATATCGGGGCAGCGGGAGTGATCCTAGTGCCTATCTTTGGCAAGCCTCAGTTGCCAGACCTCTCACCTTACAGAGACGCTGTTGGGTTGGAGCAAGAACTTCTGCTTCGGCTTTTGGAAGAGATTTCCCTCTATGCTGAAAAGGTCGGTTCGGCAATTCTGCTGGAGCCTCTGAATCGCTATGAGACTCATTTTATCAACCGCTTAGAACAGGCCGTTGAGATAGTCAGAAAGATAAACAGTCCCGGACTTAAGATAATGGCCGACTTTTTCCATATGAACATCGAGGAGGCGGATATTTCCAAGGCGATTCTGGAGGCGGGTGAACTGATCTGGCACGTTCACTTAGCCGACAGCAACCGGCTCCTGCCCGGTTGGGGCCACACTGACTTCAAGTCAGGGTTTCAAGCGCTGAAGAAGGTCGGCTTCGATAAGTATATGTCTCTGGAATGCGGTATACCTGGCGACCCAGAGGTGGAGTTGCCCAAAACAGTGGAATACCTTAAGGGATGTATGTAAGGGCGAAATTTTACTGTCGCTTATGGATTCCTTTTTGAAGATTACCCCGAAAAAATAGGGAATAGTCGAAACATTTTGGTATCCTCCTAAGTCTTATTTAGTAGAGCTCGATAGGAGGATATCGTATAGCGAAGTCTTCGGCCTCTCTGGTCGGCCCACGCAGATGCTTTAGCAGCAGATAGGCCAGAGAGGTCGGAGACTTCAACAGGAGGGTTTGAAACACGGATAAGCTCAACTTAGCATTTATTTTCCTCTTGTCTTTGCTCACCCTGCCCGGCATCTCCAGGGGTGAGCAGAGGGTTCTGTCGGCGGTGAGGACAGAGGTTCCTCCTGAGATTGACGGAGTTATTGAGGCTGTCTGGGCCAGGGCGGATTCGGCAACGGGATTTATTCAAATGGCCCCGGATGAAGGCAAGCCTTCCACCGAGAGGACTGTGGTCTATCTGCTTTACGATGACCAAAGTCTCTATATAGCTTTTAAATGTTTCGACTCAGAGCCGGAGAAGCTTGTCCTCAGGGTTACGCCGAGAGATCAAGGAGGCAGCAGTAATGACAATGTCGGCATTATCTTAGATACCTTCAATAACAAGACCACCGGATATGGGTTCGTTGTCAATGCGAAAGGGGTGCAATCAGACGGATATTTCTCCTCAGACGGCAGGTCTAAGGATCCCAGTTGGGATGGGGTGTGGTATTCTGCGGCCAGGGTAACAGATTTCGGCTACGTGGTGGAGATGAAAATTCCCTTCAGAAGCATTAGGTTCAAGAGAGATCTATCTGTTTGGGGGATAAATTTCTTCCGGGAGATCTCTCGGAAAAGAGAATGGGTGTTCTGGACACCCCAGAAAAGAAACGAAGGCTTAAGGATTTCTGGCTCTGGTCAGCTTATTGGTATTCACCCGGGACAGATAGGACTTCACTTAGAAGTTTACCCTGTAGCTCTAACAAGGTACGAGAAATCTTCGGGTTCTTTACATACAGGACTTAATCTGAGTTGGTTTCCCACCTCGTCCTCCAGTTTACATTTGACTGTAAATCCTGACTTTGCCCAGGTGGAGGCCGATCCTTACCGGGTGAATCTCTCCAAGTATGAGCTTTACCTGAGCGAGCGCCGGCCGTTCTTTGTTGAAGGAGCCAACCTTTTTAACTGCTTAGGGGGTATGCCCCACCTCTTCTACTCCAGGCGGATAGGCAAAAGGCTCCCCGGAGGCAAAGAAGTCCCCATCTTAGCTGCTTCAAAACTCACAGCCAGGCCTGGAAGGTTCGAGATCGGGACCCTTGGGGCGGTGACCGGCCAGGTCGAATATTCAGAGGATGACTCCGTCTGTACTGAACCACAGAGTTGGTTTTCGGTGCTGAGGGTCAAAAGGAGATTTCTGAAGAACTCCGAGTTGGGCCTGCTTTATGCTGGCAAGGAAGGAGATGGATTCAACCGGGTGGAAGCATTAGACGGAGAATTAAGGACAGGAGGCCTCCGGTTTGGCTTTGTAACCGCCCATTCAGATAAAAAAGGAAGGAAAGGCGCTTACGGGGGCAAAATCGACTTCTCCTGGACGGCGAAAAATCTCCGACTGGGAGGCTATATCCAGAACATAAGCAGCCGTTTCGATATCGACCAGATCGGATTTTTTCCCTGGGTAGGAAGAAAGGAACTTGGTATCTGGGGCGGGCCTGTCTTCTACAATCAGGGCCCGTTCAAACAGATCTCTCTCTTCTTCAACGGATGGTGCCAGAGGGAGTTTGCTGAACCTTATCCAGAATACAGCCTCTCCAGCGGTTTTAACCTCAATTTTGTAAACAATTGGGGCTGCCATTTCGGCTCCGGCACAGGCAAAAGATATGAGGAGGGAGAACGCTACAGTCGATGGCACACCAGTTTCTGGATGTGGAGCGACTGGGCAAAGCGCTTTTCGGCAAGCTCTGGATTCTGGTATAACTCTCGTAGCTATAACTACAGCAGAAAGTATTTTGCGCCTAACGGAGGTGCGGGGCTCAACCTGAGATGGCAGATTAATCCCGGCCTGAGGCTTAACCTCAGTGCAAACAACGCCACTGAGTTTAAACCCAACGGAGCTATAAAGAAGCTAAACTGGATATCTCACTTAACCCTGCAGTATGCCTTGGATAAAGACCTCCATCTGAGGGTCTGGTTGGAACCCAACTTTGCCACGGATATTCACCGGGTCAGCATCTTGCTTTCCTGGAACTTCCGGCCCAAAAGCTGGGTCTATCTGGCCTTCAATGAGTCCAGAAATAACGCGGAAGGCAAAATGAAGCTTGAAAACCGGATAGCAGTGTTTAAGGTAAGGTATCTGTTTTTCCTGTGAACTAATCCTGATCCGTTCGTAAAAAGTTGCATTTCCCTTCCCCTGTGGGGAGGGAGACACCCTCACCTTCACCCCGTAAAATAACCGTCTTTTATAGTGTTGACCCTCTCCGCACTCTCTCGGGCAGATTGAGGAAGGATCTATAGTGTAGCTCTTCAGTATTTCACGGGGCAGGCCCCGTGAAATAATCACATCTGATAAGACTTCCTCCATTATATGGTGCTTAACCG
>CAZQSC010000221.1:0-3482 GCA_964595705.1 uncultured bacterium
TGTTACCGTGGGAGAAACAGAATATCCGGCCAAGGGGGGCGACGTTTTTTTAATCAAGCCTGAACAGATTCATTGTGCTGCCGCAGATGCCTCTGATCCCTATGTCTACTATAGCTTACACTACTCTTTCTTCGAAAGAGAGAATTTTACAGATACATCTCAGCTTGAGGAAATACTCCTTTTAAGTACTTTCTTTACTCGTCTATACAGATCTCTTTCCAAAGTCAGCTTGCCGGAACTATCAGAAGTGCGAGAAATTATTGAAAAAATGGAAGCAGAGAAGGCTAACAAAACAATTGGATACCAGACAATGAGAAGAGTGTATTTACTTCAGCTGCTAATCATAGTGGTTCGCGCCGCATTTAAGAAGCCTGCCGCCAAGATTGCTGCTGAATCTCTGGCACTACAAAATCGCAGTCTGTTGATCGTGAATCAGATCAAAAAATACCTTGAGGAGAATCTGGTTCAACAGATCACTTTAGAGGATATTGCCAGTGCAGTTCACCTGAGCTCCCACTATTGCTGTTCCCTTTTCAAAGAGGTAACTGGTTACACTATCTTCCAATACCTGGATCGACTACGAGTAGAAAGAGCGAAAATGCTCTTGCGTCATTCTCACCTTAACGTTACTGAGACGGCTGAGGAGCTAGGCTATCAAAACATCTATTATTTTAGCCGAGTGTTCAAAAAGGTCACTGGTATTTCACCTACTCAGTTCATCGCCTTGATCCACAATAAGAACGACTGAATCGGAAGATTGTATAAATTTTTTAGAAGATTGGCTATTGACTTTGGCAACTACTCTACTAACTTTAAAACCTAATTTATTGGACTTACTAAAAACAGAGCAAAAAGAGGAAATTGGAAAATGAGACTTGGACTAGTTACTTATATGATGGCTGCCGATTGGGACCTTGACACCATTATTCAGAAATGTCAGATGTTGGGGTTTGAAGGAGTGGAACTTCGTACTACTCATGCTCATGGAGTAGAAGTAACACTCGATCAATCCCAGCGGCAAGAGGTGCGCAAACGTTTCCAGAATTCCGACGTCGTTCTTTGGGGGCTGGGACTATCTGTGAGTATGATTCTCCGGACAAAACGGAAGTTGAAGAAAATATTCGTTTGACCAAGGAATTTATCAAGTTAGCGGCAGATGTGGGAGCAGTGGGGGTAAAAGTACGCCCAAACAAATTGCACGAAAAGGAAGGAATACCTCGGGAGAAAACCCTGGAGCAGATTGGATTGGCGTACCGGCAATGCGGAATTTTTGCCCAGGATTTTGGCATCGAGCTGTGGATGGAAGTTCATGGTTCTGGTACATCAGAGCCTAAGTGTATCCATACGATCATGGAGGTGGCCGACCACAATAACTGTTTTGTTTGCTGGAATTCCAACTTGACCGACCGGGATGAGCAGGGTTCCATCAAGAGCAATTTTGAGCTGTTACAAAAATGGATCAGATCTTGTCATATTAACGAGTTAGCAAATAAAGAATATCCCTGGCGGGAACTATTTGGCCTTTTGCACCGGGCCGGCTACGGTGAAAGATTCACTTTGGCAGAAATTCAAGGAAGTTCTGACCCAGAGCGGGTGTTAAAATACTATCGAGCATTGTGGGAAGAACTTACTCATTAGCTATTGCCGGGCGACTAATTTCTTTCTGCCCAAGCGGTTTGTGCATTGTACAATAATTTGAGTTTGTTAGCTACTTGTTTAGAAAGTTTCAAAATGGTCAACATGGTTCGTCCCGATCTCCCTAAACTGAAAGTTCCCATCTGCCTTTTAGTAGACGATTGGACTGTGGGCGATGTGTGGCAGGAAGAAAAGGATTTCGACAGGAGTTGGGAGCTCATCAACGATTTTGCTGATCTGGTAGAGCAATACGAGATTCGGGGTAAGATCAGCTTTATTCCCTATCTTTCTATGTACAAATCTCCAAATCCTCTCCCTTTAGGTCGAATAGACACTGGGATCAAAGGATTGAGTCCCAGCCGGTTGAGGAAGTTCATCCAGGTAGCGAAGGAGCGTTTGCTCCCTGTTTTCGATATCTCCCCGGAAGTTCTAACTCACACTCAGGCTCTGGATTTAAAGACCGAAAGGCTCCTGCCGGAGTCGGAGTGGTCGTGGTCGAACTGGCAGGACGAAGAAACTCTAACGGAATACATCGCCAGAGGTCTGGAGATCTTAAAAGCCGTGGGTATTACGGCCAACGGGGTGACCTCGGGCTGTGACTTCGGCAGGGAGATAGAGGGACTCTACGTGAGGGCGATGCTGATTGCTCAGAAGGAGGTGAACAATATTCCTCTCACCTGGTACTTTCTGCACGAGGAGCCCGAGCGGAGGCATTGGAGCGTGAACCCCAGCGTTCAATATCTGGACAGGGAAAAGGCTGAGGCGGTCGTGAGCATCGTGAGCGGATGCAGGGAGTATTTCTTCTTCGAGTCAAGAGGATGGGACAAAGCCACGCCTGAGAATATCTCTAAGGCCACGGACAAGTACTTGACCGCTGATGGCCAGGCGGGCAGAATAGCGAAGCTTTTCAATGATAGAAGTTGCATCGTCTTCCATAGCCATTTTCAGCGTCTCTACGGGGCAGATGACCGATACGGTTTCATGATTTTAAAGGAAGTTTTACATAGAATAGATCAAGTCTTAGGTGACCGAGTAATATGGATGGCTCCAAGCGCTCTGGCCAGGTACTGGGCGACGATGAAGGCATACGAGGTGGTGACAGAACCGGGCCAAGGCCAGATGCGATTACAATTTCGTTCTCCCTTCGACTGCCCTGAGTTTACGATCAAGATTGTACTTTCTGAAAAGGTAGAAATCTCCCGCATTTCTGCTGACGGTAGAGAACTGAGAAGAATTCCTGTTTCGGATTCCTGTCTCAGTTTCGAATCATGGAATCAAATAGGGAATGAAATTTTTGTTTGTTTTAATATGCGAAAAAACAGCGTAATAAACGTAGAATTTTAGATTTAATCTTAAAATAGTTTTTCCACAATTAGGAGGGAAAAATGGCAGAAAAAGGATATCTTGTGCGAAAGGTAGACGAGGTTTCAAAGGAGCGGAGTACATGTGGATTTAGGAAACGGTTAATTACCAAAGAGCATTTTGAAGGAGCTAACTTTACCTTTCTAAGTGTCTATAAAGCAGATCGGCATTACCACAAGAAAACAACCGAGTTCTACTATGTGCTTAAAGGTAGAGGTGTTTTGGAATTGGACAACGACCGGGTGGAGCTTGAACCAGGAACTCTGGTGATGATTCGTCCAGGTACCCGCCATCGAGCGGAGGGACAGGTAGAGGTATTAATTGTTGGAATACCACCTTTTGATCCGGAAGACACATTTTTTGATTAACGAGTGCTAACTACAAAAAAAGAGGAGACTATGAATACTGTTAGAAAATTGAGAATGATGAAGGAAAGTTGGTCTGATCTTGCCCCGGGACAGATAATCGCACAACTGAATGTACGC
>CAZQSC010000222.1:0-3467 GCA_964595705.1 uncultured bacterium
GAATTAAAAACCGGTTCGAGGAGGTTGAGTAGAGAGGAGTTGGACAAAATTGCTACTCGTATCAAGAGAGTTCTGGAGAAATGACCTGCAGTTTCATACAGACTGTTGACCAGGTTAGCTCGGCTAACAGGTTTCTTAAATCCTTTTCCGAAAAGAGAGTAACTTTTCGGTTTGAACACGGATTAATAACAGATTCTCTGAAATCGGCAATTCTTTTTACATAATATCAGCGGATTAAAGGGTTCGCTCCCCTAAATCTGCTAACACAAACTTCTCTTACCCGCAAATCATTATCCACTATCACCGACTATAAAATATCAGTCTGTTTGTGGCTTTTCGCTAGATTGCCTTCAGCAACTTTGCAAATATGAAAGAGACACTGTAAATTTTGTGAGACGAGATGGGAGATATTTATTTCCTCTCAGATGCTCATCTGGGATTGGAAGATAAACAAAAAGAGAAGATTAAAGAAAAACAGCTCCTCTCTTTTCTGGACAGTCTCCAAGGAAAGGCAGAGGTTTTGTATATCGCCGGGGATTTTTTTGACTTCTGGTTTGAATACAGATCCGTCGTCACCCGGAAGAATCCAAAGATCTTAGGCGAACTCTACCATCTCATTAAATCTGGAACTCGGGTGGTCTATCTGGCTGGGAACCACGACTTTTGGATAGGCTCGTTTCTCTCTGAAGGCATTGGGATAGAGGTATCTCAATGTCCAGTGGTAGCCATCCATCAGGGGCTGCGGGTATATGTGACCCATGGAGATGACCTGCTGAAATTGGGACCAGGAGGAAAGCTGTTGCGAAATGTCTTACACTCTCCCCTCTGTATTGAATTGTTCGGTCTAATTCATCCTGACTTGGGGGCGATTATTGCCCGATGGGCTTCCTGCTCCGAGGGTAGAAATTCTAAAGGGATTGATATTGCCTATCTGGAACGAATCTGTCAACAGGCTGCTCAGAAAAAGTTTGCCGAGGGATTTGACGCCGTGGTTATGGGGCACATCCACGCCCCTCTGCTCCAAAGTTGGAACGGCCGAACCTTCGTTATCCTTGGCGACTGGATTAAGCATTTCACCTACCTTCTGTTACACGAGGGAGAGTTTGAGCTGAAACGGTGGGGAACTTAATGGCCCCAGCTCAGGAGAGTTGTATGTCTCTGAAGTCTACCGCGGTCGGCGTTCCACGAAGAGATCTTGGTCAGCATTTTCTGGTAGATGGAGCGGTTATCCGCAGGATCATAGAGGCTGCCCAGATACAACCCTATGAGTCGGTGCTGGAGATCGGGCCAGGAGAAGGAGCCCTGACTGGAGAGTTGCTGAAACAGGCCAGAAGGGTGGTGGCAGTAGAGATCGACGAGACGCTGTTCCACAAACTGGAGAAGAAATTTGCTAACTTTCAAAACTTACGACTCTTAAGAGGAGATATCTTACAGGTTTCCTTCTCGGAGCTTGTCCGTTGGACAGGTTCCCCAAGGCTGATTCTGGTGGCCAACCTTCCTTACTATATCACCAGTCCGGTACTCTTAAAACTCCTTGATAACTGGATGTTCGTTGAGAGGGCAATTCTGATGGTTCAAAGGGAGGTGGGCCGCAGAATAACAGCAGCCCCAGGCAGTAGGGATTACGGTATGCTTTCGGTGATGGTACGGCTCCGGGCCGAACCTGGCCTGCTTTTTGACATCCCTCCAGAGTGCTTCCAGCCGAAGCCACAAGTCTACTCCAGTCTTCTCCGTCTTATCTTTCGTGATTCGCCGCCTGTAGATATAAAAAATGAGAGAATATTCTTCAATACAGTGAAAGCAGCTTTTAGCAGGAGAAGGAAAATGCTTAAGAATTCCCTTTGTTCCCTGCCAGGTCTGACTGCTGAGGACCTGCAAATTGTCGCCGCAAAGACCGGGATTGATCTGCGTCGTCGGGCAGAGACCTTGAGCCTGAAAGAATTTGTCACCTTAAGCAATACCGTAGCTACCCTTCTTCCCCACCCCAAACAGTAAAAGAGAACCCGGTAAGATGAAAAGGTTACTTCTTCTAACAACGTCGTTTCTTTTCTCTATGGTCTTCACCTATCCTTGCTTAGGAGAAGGAGCGAATTACAACTTCAAATTCTCTCAGATGGGCAAGACCTTCAATTGGAATCATTCCCTTAACTTCAAGAAGGCACTTGGCGAGCGCCTGGACATATCCGCCTCCAGTCAACTTCGTTCTAAACTGACAAAGTCTGCCCGGCAACAAGATCGGTGGCAAGATGCAAGCACAGCTCGCTTTTCCCTCAGCTATCCCTACTCGGAGAAAATAACCCTAAGCGTAAGTTCTTCTGCAAACAAAAGCTCTGATAACCTATATTCAAAAGACCCAGTGCTGACCAGAAACTTCAGCGCAGTTCTCTCTTACAAACCGTTTCGCGCGCTCTCTCTCTCACAGTCTCTGGGCCAGGCCTTCGACCGCCGGCGGGGACATGGAGACTCAGGTTTAAGCTATAATCTCTCTGTGAGCGCTACTCCCAGACTTCCTGAGGATCTGAATCTCTCCTTCCACTTTGGGAAATCAGGCAATACTCTGAAGAGAAGAAATCTGAACAACAATTTAGGTGCTTCCTTAAGCTACAATCATGGTTCTACATTAAAGACAACGCTGAGTCTGTCTCAAGGTCGCTCTGAGCAAGGTTACTATACTACTGTGGCAGGGAAAGACACATTATTTGTAAGGCGAAATCAGAGCAGTAGGGTTAGGACCGATTTCAACTTTAAGCCTAAGGCAGACTTTAGCATAGGGTGCCAAATAGGGTACTCGTACAGTAAGGTGAGAGACCCGGCTAGTCATATAAAGGGCAACCCCAAGGAGGGAACCGACAACGAGGAGGCTGAGTTCGATTTCGCTGCTAACATATCCGCTAAGCTCTTTGGGGCCAATCTCACATCTGGGGTAAACTTTCGAAGAAAGGACAGCGACTACAGGAGATTCAGTCTGGACAAAAAAAACAGCGGCCTGTCGGTGAAATCTTCTCTGGGGTTTGATATCACCCCAGCCGCTTCGCTTTCTCTTTCCGCCCTGTTGGCCAAATACAGCACAGATACCCCAGACCCTCAGGAGGTAAGCGACCGAGACGACTTCAAGAGCAACTTCAAGATAACTTACACCCAGAAATTTAAGGATAACTTCAAACTCACGGTCTCTGGCAGCACAGCCCAGAACCACACGGTGAACCTCCATAGCGAAAGATCGGCCAACAACCAGTGGACAAGGAGATATTCCCTCGATCCTCGTCTGGAGTATCAGCCTTCTGAACGGCTGCGCCTGTCCCAGAACTATATGCTCTCGGCGAACTACACTGAATACGACTTTGACCAAATATTAAACCCCGATAATCCTAAGAGCTATATCTCCCGTATGCTTTCTGCAACTAATTCCCTTAACCTTAAATTGACCTCTACCTTGAATCTGAGTGTAAACTATGGATTTCAGGCCC
>CAZQSC010000223.1:0-3455 GCA_964595705.1 uncultured bacterium
CAACACTATAAAAGACGATTATTTCACGGGGTGAAGGGTGAGGGTGTCCCCCTCCCCACAGGGGAGGGGAAATGCGACTTTTTACGAACGGATCATTCTTATTAGGTCCAAATAGGGGCCTTTTCTGCTCCATCCTTCACCAGGAGGGAGAAAGACCATTCGGGGAAGGGGCGGTGATTCATCTGTTTTATCTTGACAACACTCCACTTTTATGGTAGATTTTTATCGATCCCCAAAAGGGAGCTGCTTTGGAAAGGCCAAAATCCATCCAAAACCACACCAAAGGGAGGTGTCGATGAAGGCTAAACAGTTGGCAGTGAAGGCAGGGAATCATAATCGGGAGAATTGTCCCTTAAGCACCGTTTTAGAGATTCCTTATGACCAGAAGGTGAACTCGGTCTGGCTGCAGGAGAGAGCTTCCGACCGGGTTGTCCCAGTTCAATGGGAGAGAAAGAAAGAGAAGCTCCACCTTTATTGGATTTTAGACAACCTAAACGCTGGAGAGACTAAACAGTACCAAGTGGTTATTTCAGAAGAGGAAGGAGAACCAGACAGAGGAGCAAGATTGCTCCCGGTGGAGGAGCAAAGGGTAGAGATCTGGACGGGCGATGAGCTTTTCACAGCCTACTATTTTGGGCCGGAGGTGGCCAGACCGTTTCTCTATCCTCTAATAGGGCCTAGGGGAAAGCACCTCACCCGCCCCCTGGCGCGCAAACAGGACAAGGATATGGACCATCACCATCACCGCTCCTTCTGGGTGGCCCACGGAGATGTGAACGGGGTTGACAATTGGAGTGAAGAGGAAGGACACGGTAAGACCCTCCACCGCACCTTTGAAGTATTGAAGGAAGGGCCTGTATTCGCTCAACTTTGCGCTAAAAGCGACTGGGTCAGTGCTGCCGGGGAGAAGATACTGGAGGAGCAAAGGGCGCTGAAGTTTTACAACCTTTGTGATTGCCGCATCATAGATATGGAGCTTGCCCTGAAGGCTGTCTACGGGGAGGTGAAATTCGGTGACACCAAGGAGGGGGGAGTGGCTTCGCTCCGGGTGATGCCCTCGATGGAGGTGAGAAATGGCGGCAGGATTGAGAATTCCTACGGCGGGATTAACGAGACAGAGACCTGGGGCAGGAGGGCCCACTGGTGCGATTATTCAGGACAGGTAGAGGGAGAAACCCTCGGTATAGCCCTGTTTGATCACCCGGAGAGTTTCCGACACCCCACTTGGTGGCATGTGAGAGACTACGGCCTTATGACCGCAAATCCATTCGCCCTCTCATACTATACCGGAGACCCCCATAAGAGGGGAGACCACCTCCTGTCAGGGGGAGAAGAGTTGCGATTCTATTTCAGGCTTTATATCCACCGGGGAGACGCCTCTGGAGGCAAAGTAGCAGAGCGTTACCATGATTACATCAACCCGCCTGAGGTGGAAATCTGTTAGCCGTCTCCGTAGGGCAAGATCTAAAAAATTTATGTTAAGCTTTTGAAGGTATGCGTTGTTTACGTCTCGTTAGTTTGAGACGAATCTTTGTTAGCCCCTTGTGGGCCCAAGAGAGAGTCAGAGATTAAGAAAGGGGGTAAGTTATGGCACTGATAGATATACGGGATCAGAAACAGCGTCGGAGCCCGGAACAGATGGTGGAGCACCTCAAGGGATTCGAGCTTGACCTGAAGTTCTCCGCTGGCATTTGGTATTTTGCCCCTGGTGGAGGCAGGTTTCACGACAGGTACATAAAAGAGATGACAATTGAGGAGCGTCTGGAGAAAGCGGCCCGTTTGAAAGACTACGGACTTCAAGGCCTGGAGGCTCACTACCCAAATGAGATCAACGAAGACAACCTCCAACTTTACCAACAATTACAGAGGGATACTGGCATCCGGTTGGTAACGGTTGTCCCCAACCTTTTCTTCGAGCCTCAGTTTGAGTTTGGCTCTCTTTCTTCTCCTATTCCTCAGGTAAGGAAGGCAGCTATCGAGCGAACTAAGCGGGTTTTGGAGCTCAACCGGGAACTGGACACAGACTTTGCCATCGTCTGGCCTGGGATCGATGGGTATGAGAATCCTTTTGGTATCGATCTGGTCGCAGCCAGGGATCGGTTTGCCGACGGACTGGCAGAGGCGATGGACTCGGTGCCCGGGGTGAGAGTGGCTGAGGAACCAAAACCCTACGAGCCCAGAGGCAGGATCCTATACGGCACTACCCCGGAGGGAATCCTTTTGTCCCAGAAAGTGGAGGAGCGTCTGAAAGACAGTGAGAACAGAAGAATCCTGGCCGAAGACCACTGCTTGGTGGGGCTCAACCCTGAGGTAGGCCATGTGATGATGGGCTATGAAGACTTGCCCTATGCCTTCAGTCTGGTTATGGAATACGGCAGACTTCTTCACACCCACTGGAACAGTCAACCCTTAGGCAACTATGATCAGGATTTAAACATAGGGGTGATAAGTCCTGAACAGACAGAGGCAGCCCTTTATGTGCTGAAGATGTACGGCTATAAGGGCTATTTTGGTATAGATATAAACCCGGAGAGGATGCCGGTGGAGCAAGCTTTAAAGAACTGTATGGATGCCCTTCGTGCGGCCAACGACCGGATCAACCAGTTAGACCACGAGAAGATCATCTACAGCACCCACCACCCCGACCAAAACCGGGGGTGGTTAGAGGCGTATCTGATTCGAGTCCGGGCCTCTAATCCTGAAAAGCTTGCCCCTCTGCCGGATTTTCAGATGTGAAACCCTGCAGCATTAGCAATGCAAAACGGGCAATACGCTGGTGAATTCAAACCGCCAATCCAGGGGTGAACAATTAGGTACTGGCATTGCTAACAACATTATCACCGCGAGGGCAAAAGGATAGTTCCGCATCATTCACTGCTCATTGTTAACTGCTAATTCGAAGAGGATTTTGATAATGACCACATCTGTAGGTATCATCGTGGGGAGCAGGTCGGATCTGGAGATAGCCGAGAAGGTGGCAAAGCAGTTGGGCCAGCTGGGGGTTGGCTATGAGATCACCGTCTGTTCTGCCCACCGCAATCCTGAGAAGGTACGAGAATATGCTAAAGGGGCAGAGAGCCGTGGCCTTAAGGTGATCATTGCTGGGGCGGGCCTTTCTGCTGCCCTGCCGGGGGTGGTGGCCTCTTACACCACCTTGCCAGTGATCGGACTGCCCATAGCCGCTGGTCCTCTGGCAGGCATCGATTCGCTCTGTTCTATTGTGCAGATGCCAAGGGGTGTACCTGTGGGCACGGTAGGGATAAATAACGCCGAAAATGCCGCCGTATTGGCCGCCCAGATCCTGGCACTCTCGGACAGAACGATTAAAGAGAAATTGACGGAGTTGCGCACCACTATGGCCCAGTGAGACTCTGAGGGCAGTGGGCAGTGGGAAGCAGGCAGGTGAGCTGGTGTGGTTCAGATAGTTAAGGTTAATCCCCAAAGTCCAGATCAGG
>CAZQSC010000224.1:0-3442 GCA_964595705.1 uncultured bacterium
CTTTTAAGAGCAATTGAAAAAGAGGCAAAAGCTCACGAAGGTACATCTTGGGGCCAAAGACAATTGGCGTTTTTAGAGATAACTTATCAACTTGATGAGGACAAATGGGTAGTAGGAGGAGAGTTGTTGGATGTTAAAGTTGGAATAGAAGAGATCTTACCCTCTTTAGACAAGGAGACGAAGGAAAAGGTTTTAAGTTTGGACCTTGAGGGACTTGAGCTTCGGATTGGTGCCAGCACCCCTTGCCTTTTAGCCCTCGCAGAGCCTAAAGAAAAAAACTTAGCTCAGTTAAAGAAAGAAGTTGCTGAACACCTGGGGGGTGTAATAGGCCTGCCTGCCCGTCCGGTCTTGCTTGTCGGCAGATAGGCAGGCGGACCTCCGGCAGGCAGGTATGACACCTAGGGAAAATTGAGACAAAAAAGCTGGCCTCGATCTATTTTCCCAGACCCTTGCGGGTCAAGTATCGTCGACGCTGGAGTGTTTTACGACTCTGTTCGGGATGGGAAGAGGTAGTTCCACTCCGCTCTAGAGACCAGCTATCAATATTATACCAAAATCTATTGGAAAATTCACGCCCCAAAGCCCGCGTGGAGCATCTACTCCGAACGGAGCGAGGAACACCCTGAAAAGTGAAGAGAACCGAGAAAGAAGCCGCTTTTAAATTTTTCGGTCTATTAGTACGGCTTGGCTAAATCCCTTACGGAACTTACACCGGCCGCCTATCCCAGCCCAAAGGCTGGTGGGCCTATGACCCAACCTCCTCGTCTTGGAGGGACCTTCTATGGAGGAGGCTCTACCACCTCAACCCCACCCAAAATTATGGGGGAGTTGGAGGGGGCGGAGCCCCCTCCATATTAGATACCTTATCTTGGGGTGGGCTTCCCGCTTGAGATGCTTTCAGCGGTTATCCCTTCCGAGTGTGGCTACCCAGCAGTGCTCCGGATAGGAACAACTGGCACACCAGGGACTCGTTCAGCCAGGTCCTCTCGTACTGTGGCCGACTCCCCTCAAGTATCAGCGCTTGCACCGGATAGAGACCGAACTGTCTCACGACGTTCTGAACCCAGCTCACGTAGGGTTTTAATGGGCGAACAGACCAACCCTTGGGACCTCCACCTTCCACTATTACTAGTGGGGCAAGACTATACCTTCACCATACCTTATCTGTCACCAGATAAGGCTTAGGTGCAAGCCGTATGATACCAGCCTTAATTTTCCCTCACTCTAATAGGGAAGAGCTGATATCTCATCCTATCTGCTAGAACAGACAGGAATCAGTCGTTACGGGGGATACTCTCTTCGATCTTTGACGCATAGTTCTTCCTTCGGCTTCTAGACCGAGGGTTGAACGACGCCAAAGAATCGGCTAATCGAGCTACTCTTATAAGGTCTTCTCGAGAAAAGATGCGAAAGTGAAGGATCTCCATCGCTATTTGGGCTTGTTTACTCTTTCCTTTTAAATACTTCTTCACTAATTTGAGCACATATAAAGCCTCTTTCTGAGTTTTCACCACCCAGTCATATGTTGTTCTGTTCTGGCTGATATAACCCACCGAAAGTCTATCATGCACCCAACGGAGAACTCTCAGATTTTTTTGGGTAATTTTAAGAATTACCCGAACACGAAACCCAAATCTCTTTTCTCTGTGCTTTTCAATTGAGGCCATTATAGCCCCATCAGCATCAATTAGACCTGCTAAGTAGGCTCGATCAGCTTCAGAAAGCATCCTTCCCACGGTGTTAACCTTTACACTCTCATTTTACCTGGGACCTGCAAACTTTGCAAGTTGTCTATTCTCTTAAGTGCAAAGGCCTTCACCGTTTTGGGCTTGTTTGTTACCTTGGCGTTTCCACCAAGGAGAGAAGATATGTTTTCTCCAGCCCCAGGATACCCTGAGCCGACATCGAGGTCGCGAACCTCCCCGTCGATATGGACTCTCGGGGGAGACCACGCTGTTATCCCCGGGGTAGCTTTTATCCGTTAAGCCCGTCCCGCAACCACAGCGGGATCGAGGATCACTAAGGCCGAGTTTCCTCCCAGTTCGGCTTGTAGGCCTCACTGTCAAGCCAGCTTACGCCTTTGCCCGACCTGCAGGATTTCCATCCCTGCTTAGCTGACCTTTGCGCGCCACCGTTACCGTTTGGGTGGCAACCTCCCCAGTTAAACTGCCCACCAGGCATTGTCCCCCGCACATTGATTTTGCGGGGTTAGACTCTGCACTTGAAAAGAGAGGTATTCCACTGACCCCCTCACCACGAGTGGTGAGGGGTCCCTCCTATTCTCGACAATTTCAAGCACATTGTCAGTGCCAAGCTGCAGTAAAGCTCCCGGGGTCTTTTTGTCCTGGTGCAAGTAGGCCGCATCTTCACAGCCATTTCAATTTCGCCGGGTCGGCCTTCAAGACAGTCGCTTGCTCGTTGGGCCTTTCATACGGGTCTGAACTTACCAGACAAAGGACTTCGCTACCATCGAACAGTTATAGTTACTGCTGCCGTTTACTGGAGCTTACACCCCAAGCTTTCCCCAAAGGGGGTCACCCAGAGTGTTTAACTTACCAGCACTGGGCAGGCTTCAGCCCCTATACTTCCCCTTACGGGTTAGCAGAGACCTGTGTTTTTGTTAAACAGTCGGCAAGCGATCTTTTGTTGCAACCCCCCTCCGCTCCTCGCTTCGCTCGAAGCTCCGGTTAGGGCACAGCCTACCTTATTTAAAAGCAGGCCTGCCCCTTCCGAAGCTCTTTGCGGAGCAAAGAGCGAAGGGGGGCAGGGCATCTCGCAGAACTTACGCCCAGCTGATTTGCCGAGTTCCTTGAAGACCGTTCTCCCTCTCGCCTTGGTATTCTCTACCTACCCACCTGTGTCGGTTTGCGGTACGGACATCCTGGTACCCCACAAAGTGGGGAAGCGAGGCTTTTCTCGGAAACCTAACGCAGTCAGGTTGTCCGCCGTTGCCTTTGGACTTCCCGTCACAACTCGGCGTCGCCGCTGCGGATTTACCTACAGCAGCTTGCCTTATTGCTTGGACGTCTAAATCATAATGACGCCTGACCTGTCAGATTTCGTCACCCCTCTTCACTAATCACTAGAAACTAGTAACTAGCCACCAGGATGGTACAGGAATATTAACCTGTTGTACATCCCCCGACGGCTTTCGCCGCCAAGGTTAGTTCCGACTAACCCGCAGTTGACGAACATTGCTGCGGAAACCTTGGGTTTTCGGCGTCCCGGATTCTCACCGGGATCTCGCTACTCATACCGGCATTCTCACTTCCCAGCGCTCCAGCCTAACTTTCGTCAGACCTTCACCGCCCTGGGAACGCTCCCCTACCACATATCTGGAGAGGGGACGAAGTCCCCCTCCAGATACGTCTCCATCTTCGGTACCTGGCTTAAGCCCCGATCATTTTCGGCGCCAAACCTCTCATCCAGTGAGCTGTTACGC
>CAZQSC010000225.1:0-3440 GCA_964595705.1 uncultured bacterium
TGGACCGCCATTGCGTACAAAGCAGGCAAGATTTATAGAGACAAGACTTATGAATTGGAGATAGTCGACCGAGTCGGGGGCGGAGACTCCTTCACCGCTGGCTTTCTCTACGGCTATCTGAAGTTCAATAAAGACGTGCAGAAGGCCGTCCAGTACGGCGACGCCTTCTCGGCGCTTAAACATTCAATCCCCGGTGATTTCAACTGGAGCACCTTAGAGGAGGTGGAGGCTCAACTGAAAGGGGCTGGCCTGAGGGTCGTCAGATAACAGGGAAGTGGGAGAGCCTATGGAAAAGGTTGTTGAACTGCGGAAGCTGGTGAAAATCAGAGAAGATCTGAGAAGGAAGAGTCTTAAGGTCGTCTTTACCAACGGCTGTTTCGACATTCTCCATCGGGGTCATATAGAGTATCTGAAAAAGGCCAAGCAACTGGGTGATGTCCTCATTGTCGGACTTAACACCGACCAGTCCGTACGCCGCGTGAAAGGGAACAGGAGGCCGATTAACCCTCAGGAAGACCGTGCTGCTGTGCTGGCTGCTTTGGAGGCGGTTGACTATGTCTGCCTCTTCCCAGAAGAGACCCCAGCTCACATCATAGAGACACTTGTTCCCGATATTCTGGTAAAGGGAGCGGATTGGAAGCTCGATGAAATCGTGGGTAGAGACACAGTACGCAGAGCCGGAGGCAAGGTGGTGCGAATCGAACAGGTCCCCGGTGTCTCAACTAGAGGAATTATCCAGAAGATCATTGAGCGCTATTGTGAACAAAAATAGAATAGCCCTTTTGCAGATTGGAATAGTACAGAAATCCGAGGGGAGGTGAGCTTTTTATCAGGGCCTTGAGTCCTGTTTTGGTATTAGACCTATGAGCCAGTTGATGATTGGGATCTCAGGCATAAGGGGGGTGATCGGAGAAGGGCTTACCCCGGAGGTGGTATGTCGATTCTGTGCTGCCTTTGGCCAGTGGTGCGGCAGAGGCAAAGTCTTGGTGGGAGGGGATTCTCGCACCTCCCGCCAGATGTTGACCCTGGCAGCCACCGCCGGATTGGTCTCCGTAGGCAGGGACGTAGGCAACCTGGAACTCTGTCCCACACCCACCCTTGAGTTGGCAGTGAAAGAAAGGGGGGCGGCAGGGGGCGTTATCATCACTGCCAGTCATAATCCTATTGTTTACAACGGACTCAAATTTGTAGGCCCGGAAGGGGTCTTTTTAGATAAAGAGCAAGCAGAGGAGGTCCTCCAGATATTCAACTCCTCCCAGATCAAAAGGGCAAACTGGGAGAGTCTGGGGCAGGTGAGCATCGAAAGCGGGGCTGTTGAGGCACACATCGAGAGGGTACTGGCCCTGGATATACTTGATCTTCAGTTAATTAGAAGCAAGAGGTTCAAAGTGGTGCTGGACACCTGCAATGGGGCCGGGGGGGTTATCAGTCCCCTGTTGCTCCGCAAGTTAGGGTGCGAAGTGGTAACGCTTAACCTCCAACCTACCGGTCTCTTTACCCACCCCCCCGAGCCGGTCCCGGAGAATCTGACTCAACTGTGTGAAGCAGTGAAAGAGCACCGGGCAGATGTGGGATTTGCCAACGACCCGGATGTTGACCGTCTGGCTATTGTCTCCGAACAGGGAGAAGCCATTGGCGAAGAATACTCCCTGGCCCTGGCAGTAAAATTGGTGCTCAGTAAAGAAAGGGGGCCGGTAGTGGCAAATCTCTCCACCAGTCGGATGATCGATGATATAGCCGCTGAATACGGGTTGAAAGTGGTGCGAACCCCGGTGGGTGAGATAAATGTGGTGAAAAAGATGACACAGACAGGAGCGGTTATCGGAGGAGAGGGTAACGGTGGGGTCATATTCCCAGACTTCCATCTGGCCCGTGATGCTCAGGTGGGCATGGCCCTGGTGCTTCATCTTATGGCAGAACAGGACAAAAAGATATCCGAGCTGGTCGACTCAATACCCCGTTACTTCATCGTAAAACGGAGGTTCGAGAAACCCAACCTGGATAAAGAAAGGGCGCTCCAGAGTATTCAAGATGCATACAGCGATGAATTCTTAGACATCTCTGACGGGGTGAAGATCATTCGAGAGGACAGCTGGATTCATGTGAGAAAATCTAACACTGAACCGCTCTTAAGGATAATCGCCGAAGCTCCCAGCAGGGAAGAGGCATCACTGCTTTGTGAGGAAATCGCAGAGAAGCTCCGCCTGTGCTAAATGGATAAAGAGGTGGGTGGTTGGTGAGGAACGCCAACATCCAGTGAGGAATCCCATTTATACAGAAACCTTATACCACAGCCGATCTGCTTCGATCAGTTAGAGATGCTGTAGAGCAAGCTAAATAAAAAGAAAAGCATCAGGAGGGTTTAAGGGAGAGGGAAAGAAATACTACTATATGAAAGGCTTTGAGGCAAATTGCAAGACAAATTCTCTCTGGGTAGCGTTCTCTAAGGTTCCGATTCTATCTACAGCCTGCTGAGCGTCCATCCCTCTGTTGACCAGATAGAGAGCCAACATTAAACCTGTTCTGCCCAGACCAGCAGTACAGTGGACAAGAACCGGCTTGTGCTTTCTGTCGATTTGTTCCCTGGTGAATTTCAGGAACTTCTTTACCTGCTCTAGCGTAGGGACATTGCCATCTTCCACTGGCAAAACCAGGTGTTCGACCCCCCTCTGCTTAAGTGCAGAGGAAAGCCCAGGGGAAAGCCTCTCCAAGGAGACAACAGCCCTTATCCCCTGCCGATACAGCCAATCTATGTCTGATTTCTCTACAGGCTTAGCAGATCCGGCGATTCTGCTTTTCTCTATCCACTTAAAACTCAACTTTAACATCGGCTTTTCGTTTTTTCAAAAGCAGCTTCTCTTTTTTCTGCTCGGTCAGCCACTTGTAAAGCGGCGATAAGCTCATCCATATCTCCCTGAAGTATCTGGTCTAATTTATGCAAGGTGAGATTTATTCTGTGGTCAGTTACTCTATTCTGGGGGAAATTGTAGGTTCGTATTTTGGCGCTGCGATCTCCGGAGCCCACCTGCAGTTTCCTGTCCTGAGATATTTCTTCCTGTAATTCTCTTTGAGCTCTGTCTTGAAGTCTGGCTCGTAGTATTTGAAGAGCCTTGGCCTTGTTTTTATGCTGCGACCTCTCATCCTGGCATTGGACTACCAGCCCGGTGGGGATGTGGGTTATTCTGACCGCTGAGTCAGTGGTGTTGACGCTCTGCCCCCCTGGTCCAGAAGAGCGGAAGACCTCTATTTTAAGCTCATCGGGATTGAGATGGACTTCAACCTCTGGTGCTTCCAGCAAAACAGCCACCGAGGCTGCTGAAGTATGGATTCTGCCACTGGACTCGGTAACTGGAACCCGCTGCACCCGGTGGACACCACTCTCATATTTGAGTTTTCCGTAAACCCCCTTGCCTGAAACAGCGAAGATAACCTCCTTGAAT
>CAZQSC010000226.1:0-3420 GCA_964595705.1 uncultured bacterium
TGGTCTCCCCCCACCATCGGGGTGACAGTCACAGCATGGAGTCCTCCGGGTCTCAGTCGTCCAGGGGGTGGAGGACGTGGGTGTAGATCATGAGAGTTAGAGGAAGAGAATAGCCTGAAGGGCCTGGTTTTGGGTGGATGGAGAGACATCAACCACGGCCAGGTAGGTGAGGAAAACTTCGATTTGAGGCCGCCCATGTCTTTGGGGTGCACTTCAGAGGATGAAACTTTGATCCAGGAGACGTAGGCTTCCTCGGTGCGGATGGAGTACCCTTTGCGACGGATAACGTGACGGGCTCGGTCGAGTAACCTCAGTTTGCGAGCAGAAGCTATTGTCTGCATAGATTGACAACTTGTTGAAAATGTAATAATATAATGTCGTATGATGAAGATCATTCTCGTTAGCAAACCGCCTATTTTTATGGAATAAGCAGGAATTTCCCCCTGTCCAGGGTGTTATACGAAACATGCAGCTTAAACATTGCAGATGCAGCGTATCTGCCGCATATGCAGCGAGTTGGGGGGCTTATGCGGCAGAATTGTCGCGTAACATAGGATATGCGGTCAAACTTCCGGCATAATCATAGTTGGGCAGCCATTATTCATAGTTGAGGTATTCGAGATGGCGCGGGCTCCATTCAATGTATTGGTGTTTCCCTATAGCAGGGCAGGTGATGGCAAATTCAAGTATGCTCTTTTCAAAAGGGTTGATACTGGATTCTGGCAAGGCATCTCTGGTGGAGGCGAGGATGATGAAACTCCTTTTGATGCAGCCAAGAGAGAAGCCTATGAAGAAGCAGGCATACTCCCCGATTCATTATTTCTTCAGTTGGATACAGTTGAGCCTGTACCCGTAACAGAATACAGAGACAGCCCCCTTTGGGGCGAGGATGTCTACGTGATACCTCAATACTGTTTTGGGGTATTGGTGGCAAATATCAGGTTTGTGCTCTCACATGAGCATACAGTATATCGGTGGCTAAGATATCAGGAGGCGCACCGAATGCTAAAGTACGACGGGAGCAAGACAGCGTTGTGGGAATTAGATAAGAGGTTAAGAGGCCAAGGGCCTCGGGGTTAAGTGGTCGGTGACAAGGAGCTGCCTCAATGAGGAGATGTGAAGATGGAAAAGTTGTGCCCTGGTTGGCTAACCAAGGTAGCCTCTGAGAGGGTGTAAAACTGGTCTTGCTTTGAGCTACTTGGTTTATGTGTTCTTTAGGGCTGCCCAACCCCGCGTTAAGCTGACCCGCCTTCGGCGGTGGTGATGCGGCGCGATTTTTGCCAATTATGGTTCTTTGCAGGCGGTGGAGTCTTAGTAGAGTCGGCGGGCAGCTTACGCACCCGTTAGCCTGCTACTCGTGCATCTGGCTGGATTTTCGTGGAGAGAAGAAGCAATGCCCGTACCAATTGACGCGATCACTCGAAAGAAGCTAATCCTTGTGAAGCAGCTATACCAGCAAGCCGTAATCCACTCTGCTTCACAACACAGCATCATCAGCAGGATTCTTTCAGTCATAGGTTTCGACTTGACGGTCGAGACTGTGCTTAGGGCAATCGTGGGTTCGCTGGATCCGTCGAGGACACCAGCTGATGGGTTTCAAGGGTTGGTCCAGCAATGCGACTCGCTCTTGGATAACGCAGGCTGTAATCCTATCCCCGACAAGGCTAAGATTCAGCATATACACTCGATCCGGAACGATGCCCAGCACAAGGCAAAGTATCCTAACGAATCCGATGTAAGTGACTGCCGAACTTATTGCCGGGACTTCTTGCAAAAGGTCATTGCGGATGTCTGGGGGCTAGATTTCGAGAGAATCCGCCTCGCTGATGCCATTCAGAACGAAAAGGTTAGACAATTCTTAACCGAAGCAGAGACGGCTCTTGACCAGAAAGATTATCAGCAAGCCATACATCACGCTGCTTCCGGTCTGACCTGGGCCTTGAACCGTGTAAGAACAGCGGTTGTGGGCCGACTGCCGCCCTTTGCACAGGCAATCCCCGTGGTAGACGCATTCGGGGAGCTACAGTCAGATTTTGACGCGCGCGATACGTATCAAGCCCTGGAGCGGATGCAGGAAACTCTGCTTTACATCGCATTGGGGATGAACTTCGCAGACTATATGAAATACAGGGGAACAGCTGGTCAGGTCCTATTCACTGGGAATGGAAACCCCGTCCGCGCGGGTGGAAAAGAGAACCCAGACGCCGATGATGCTGAATTCGTAGTGGCTTTTTGCACAGATGCGGTTGTTCAGATAGAAAATTGTGTCGGAAACCTCGAGGCACCATTCGGTTCAAGTCGTTGGTACTGAGCAAGGTTCTTGTACAGGGTAGAGAGCAGGCTAACCTGCGCTTCCAGCCGACAGCGCCTTCGGCGCTGCGGCTGAAGCGCTAGTCGTTAGGCAAAATAGAGACAAAGATCTTGCTGACGGAGGTGGACGATGCGTTGCCCGAATTGTGGTACCCAAAATTCCACCGATGCGGTCTATTGCAAGAAGTGTGGCGTGAAATTGCCAGATGTCGACGGCATGGCCTTCTATTCTCGGAAGCGAGGCAGAACGAGGAAATGGGCTTTAATTGCTGTGGTGGTGTTGATTGGCATATTGGTGGCTGCCGGTGTGCTTGCCCTTACCGGGTGGAATCCTTTTGGGGCGTCGGTTAGGGTCTTTGAAGAGGAGGGGGTAGTCGTCCGTTCGGTAAAGGGGAAGTTACCCGGAGTTGAGTTGAGCCGTGTGGACGTTCCATCTGTAGAGGCGCCAGAGGGGCTGGTGCCGTTGCAGGTGTTCGATGTGAGTGTGGAGGGGGGAGAGGAAGTGATCATAGAATTTCCCCTGTCGGCCGGAGCAGACCCGGAACGCGTAGTAGTCGGGCATCTGGTGGAGGGGAAGTGGGAGTATCAGCCGAGTGTGATAGCAGGGGACCGAGTGGTGATACTGGCCTCAACCTTTTCGGAATACGGTGTCTTTCTAGTTGAGCCGGGGCTATTGCCTTCGACGTTTGCGGCGGAGGAGAGCGAGGGCGAAGGTGCAGAGGGTGAGAGTGAGGTGGTGGGGGAAGAGGTGTGCTCGAGGGTGTCGAGGCAGAGCGGGGACTGGGAGTGGAAGGTTGAAGGGGATCGATGCTGGGCGAGTGTGGAATTAGAAAACGTTGAGCCTCATGAGGATATTTTTCAAGCGGATGTAATTATTCATAACGATCTACGGGTTCCAGTAGCGGTCCGACCGGAGAGCGATGGGGTTGTCAGTTGGGGAGAATTTCGAGGTTTTGCGGTCGAAGGTGATCCGGGGAGAGGATTCTACTTGCCGCCCCGTGGGGAGGCTCGTTTTGAGGACGTGTTGTTGTGGGGGCAAAGAGCAGAGTGGTCGGTGCGTTAGGAATGCCGATTTTCTTTCTCGCGTTCCTGGGCTTGGGGTTTGGGCAG
>CAZQSC010000227.1:0-3408 GCA_964595705.1 uncultured bacterium
ACTATTTTCGTCTGCAATCCAAGGGTTGCCTTGGCTTTCTATATTAGCCATCGAGAGGAGTATCAGAGCTATCGGGCGGTTAACCTGCTGTTCTATGAGGTGATCCGCTGGGCAGCAGCTCGGGGGTTTAAATTCCTCGATCTGGGGACTTTTACCCTTAATATGGTTCCCAACTGGGGCTTAGGTAGATTCAAAGAGAACTTTGGAGCAAAGGGATACTTCAGAGACACCCTGCAGAAGAGGTTGTGAAAGACCTTCAGACAGTTTGACGAGTTGTCTTTTTTCGCTCTGCTTTTTTCGTATGATAGTTTTTTAATGAGATGAAAATTCTTCATATTGCTCCCTTTAATATAGCTGGGGTGCCTATTGAGCTTGTGCTTGCCGAAAGGGCCTTAGGGCATTACAGCCGTCTGGTCACCTTAAGCAGAGATTGGCGAGACTACCAGGAGGACATCTGTTTGGAATTGCCCTGGATAGATTCTCCCTTGCTCCGCTTCACTAAGAAATTTGTTTCAGACAAGAGGGTTCTTCAAAAAAAGAATGTCAGAGAATATCCCAAGCAGATCCCCAGAGTCTGGAAACCCAAAGGATGGCCAGAACAAACCTTGGTGGGCCTTCGGGATTGGATCTGGGAGAGAGAAATCCAGCCTTTTCTAAAAGAACATCAGCTGTTAGACTTCGATATCTACCAACTGGATGGGGGACTGGGTTTTTTGCGAAACGGTAAGATCATCCGCCAGCTCAAACGGATGGGCAAGAAGATCGTTTGCTGCTACTTAGGAAGTGACCTGCGACTGCGAGGAGTAATCCCTGCTATTGATGAAATCAGCGACTTGAACCTCACTACAGAGTTCGATCTCCAGAAGCTTCACCCTCACATCCACCACATCTTTTTCCCCTTTGACGCCCGGAGATTCCAAGTAAAAACCACCGAGAATAAAGTTCTTCGTATTTGCCATTCACCTACAGACCGTCGGGCCAAAGGTTCAGAGCAGATTATAACTGTGGTAAAAGAACTGGAAAAGAAATACCCTGTTCAGCTCGTGTTGATCGAAAATCTTCCCCACGCAGAGGCACTCAATATTAAAGCAAAATGTGATATTATGATCGACCAATTAGGGGAGCTGGGTTATGGGATTAGCAGTCTGGAGGCACTGGCTATGGGGATACCTACCTTAACTGCATTGACACCCGAATATGAGCGGTATATCCCGGACCATCCGTTCATTAAAGTGGACACCCAGAACCTGAGGCAGAAGTTGATTCAGGTGATAACTAACAGAGAGTTTCGTCGTCGTAAAGGAATTGAGGGGAGGAAGTGGGTGGAGAAATACCACGATTCCAGGAGTGTAGTTGCCGGTGTTTTAAAGATATACAAAGAAAAAGGCTGGATGGACGAAGAGGGAAGATTTATTGGATAAGATTATGTTCTCTATTTTGAAAAGGCTTGTAAAACACTCCCTGGTTTACGGCCTCGGGTATTCCCTTACCCGTTTTATCGGCTTTTTGCTCCTTCCTCTCTACACCAATTATTTTCTCCCCCGAGAGTATGGAATAGCTGCTTTAATCTTTACCTTCTTAGCCATTGCTAATGTGATCTTCACTCTGGGTCTTAACACCGCTTTCTTGCGATTCTTCGTTCTGGCCGACACCAGTGAGGAGAAAAAGACGATCTTCAGCACAGTCTACCTTTCCACCATCTTCACCACGGTTCTTTTCGCCTCTCTGGTTTTTATCTTCTCACCCCATTTGTCCAGACTAATTCTCAATCAGACTCAATATTCTGGGCTAATAAAACTCTCCGGCGGCATTCTGCTTTTTGACACCTTTTCCATCTTCCCTCTGCTCATCCTCCGGGGAGAGCAACAGTCAGGTAAGTTTATCAAGATTAACTTGATTAATGTGATTACGAATTTTGCCTTGAATATTCTTTTTATTGTTCACCTTAGGTGGGGAGTAGAGGCTATCTTCCGGGCCAACCTGATTGCCTCGGCGGTAACCTTTTTGCTGTTGAGTCCGATTATTCGTCGCTACTTCAATCTTTCCCCTTCAGGAGAGATCTACAAAGAACTTCTGAAATTCGGTCTACCCTACATTCCCTCTACCCTCTCCGTGACCCTGATGGATATAATAGACAGACTTCTACTGGGAAAGCTAACAGATACTGGAACAGTGGGGATTTACAATGCCGGTTATAAATTGGGTATGATTATGGCACTGGTGGTTGCTGGGTTCAGATTTGCTTGGCACCCCTTTTTCCTTTCCACCTCTAAGAGGCAGGAGGCCAAAGAAGTATTCTCAAAAGTGCTGACTTATTTTCTCCTGTTGACAGGGTTTATCTTCCTGGCAGTTTCGTTTTTTATCGACGATATCGTAAGATTTCGCATCTTCGGTCTCACTGTCTTTGGCCCGAATTATTGGAAGGCTACTCAGATAGTACCGCTTATTCTGCTCTCTTATATCTTTTATGGGGTATATGTAAACTTCCTGGTCGGCATTTACCTTAAGAAAAAAACACAGTACCTGCCCCTGATTACCGGGCTGGGAGCCGCCTCTAACATTATTGGTAACCTTCTGTTGATTCCTCGCTTAGGTATGATGGGGGCAGCCTATTCTACCCTGGGTGCCTATCTTTTAATGGCCCTGCTTCTCTATTTCTTCACCCAACAACACTATCCCATCGGGTATGAATACGGAAGGGTGGCAAAAATAGGAGGAGTCTGTAGTGCGCTGTTCTTTCTCGGTCGGCTGGGAACTCACCTCTATTTGCCTCCCTGGGGATTCGGTGTCTATAAAATAGCTTTGCTGATATTCTATCCGTTGAGCCTTTTGTCCCTCCGATTTTTTCATCCCACGGAGATAGACAAGATTAAACAGGGATGATCGAGAGAACAGATTTTCTCTGGTGATAGTTCAGATAACGATGGATAAAGCTTATCGGCGATTCTACGAAGAGGTGGGGGAGAAATACCCCGAAGAGTCTGTTGTCTACAACACCCTCAGAGGTATTCTGAGGAAGCAGTTTATCGTCAAAAGGTTAGTTGGTATGCACGGGGTGTTGTTGGATGCTGGATGTAATGTGGGTACCTATTGCCTAAGGTACCGAAACGGCAAGGTCGTCGGAGTGGATATAGCCCACAATGTGTTGGTGAAGGCTAAGCAGAGAGTACCAGCAGGATTGTTTGTCGTCGGTGACCTGGAATGCCTTAAATTTATAAAGGATGGGAGAGTGGGGAATATTCTCTGCACAGAAGTGCTGGAGCATCTGCAGAACCCTTGGGCTGCGATTCAGGAATTCTATCGAATTTTGACCCCTGGGGGAAAACTGCTGATAACCACACCCAATTACAAGAGGAGACCGACAAATCTTGTCCAGTTGGGTATTTTGAGGAATTTTGGCGTTCAGGG
>CAZQSC010000228.1:0-3384 GCA_964595705.1 uncultured bacterium
AGCTGATGAGGGAGAAGGTCCCGGTGATGAGTGCATATTGACATAGACGGTTGGCGCATTTACCGCCATATCTTGACGATGGCGACGCCGGGTGCTATAATGCTGAGTGCAAACGTTTGACTGAAGGAGGTGATGCCGGAGATATTAGGTTAGAAGCAAAAAGGAGAAGGGGTAGGTAGTAAGATGTCGTCTATTTCGGTTATAGGAGGTGCTGAGAATGAGAAAACTGGTAGCCGTACTCGGTGTAGTGGTTTTGGGGTTGGGGCTATGGGCGGTAGCGAACGATGAACTTGTCTTTTACTATGTTCCGCACGCCGGAGCTGGTGACCCCTTCTGGGCTGTTCAAAAACTTGGTTGGGAGACTGCTTGTAGCCAGCTTGGAGTCAAGGGGATTTTCTCCGCCCCGGTCAAGTTCTCGATTCAAGAACAGGTAAACATGCTGGAAAGCGCCATTAGTGCCAAGCCTGACGGTATAGCCACCACTATTTCCAGTGACACTGCTTTTGAAGCTCCCCTCGAGAGGGCGCGAGAGTTGGGAATCCCAGTCATCGCTGTAAACATCGAAGACTATGAGCCTCCATATGTGCCTTATCTAGCTTATATAGGTCAGGATGAGTTCATTGTTGGGAGCACGCTTGCCAACCGGGTGCTTGAAGAGTTCACCCCCACACGGGCAGTTATCGGGATTCACCAGCCAGGGCTAACCTGTCTTGAGCTGCGGGCACAAGGAATTATGGATGTGTTTGCTGAGAAGGGTATCCCTGTTGAAAAGATCGATATCACCCCCGAACCGACGCAGGCACTTGAAATCTTGAAGGCTTATCTTAAACGGCATCCAGACACCGACATGATCTTTACCCTTGGCCCATTGGGAGCTCACCCTGCAATAGATCTGGTCGAGGAAGAAGGTCTGGTCGGGAAGGTTAGGCTGGCTACCTGCGATGTTAGCGATAAGATACTTGATGCGATTGAGAACGATGAGATGATATGCGCAATTGCCCAGCAACCTTTCATGCAAGGGTACTTGGCGGCGGTGTGGTTGTACCTCCACGTGCAGTATGGCTTCCTCCCGCCTGCGAAGATGCCAACTGGTCCGACAGTTATCGATAAAAGCAACCTAGCAATCGCTGAGAAGCAGGTTCAAACGACCGGCGGGCTTTAAGGGAGAGGTGGCCATCTAATTATGATACGGGGGAAAGGGGTTCTAGCCCTTTCCCCCTTTTCGTTAACGCTAAATCTGTTGCCCTAAGGAGGCTGAGAGTGGAACGACGGCTCGTTTTTCCCAGTCTTGGCGTGATAGTGGCTTTTATCTTGATTGTTATTGTATTCTCCTTTCTATCCCGTCAATTCTTTACCGTTAGTACTCTCGGCGGAATATTTACGATAGCGGCTGAGCTTGGGACTGCGACGCTGGCGGTGTCAGTTTTAATGATCTCAGGCGAGTTCGATCTTTCGGTGGGATCAGTCTTTGCGACTGCTGGAGTGTTGTTCGCCACTTTATTGAATAATGGAGTGAATGCGGTTCTAGCTTTTATTGTGATACTAAGTATGGCAATGGCTGTAGGGATCTCGAACGGGGTAATAACGACTCGCCTTAGGATTCCCTCCTTCATCGTCACTTTAGGCATGATGATGACTATTAGGGGCGTGCTTCTTCTTGCAACAAAGGGGTTCCCTGTTTCATATCATGGTGAATCGTGGTTTCTCACGTTGCTCAATGGGAAGTTTGCAGGTGAATTCCGACTTTCGGCCGTCTGGCTTTTAGTTTTCTTGCTTTTGTTCTCGTTGTTGTTAAACCGCACCCGACACGGAAACTGGACATATGCCGCTGGCGGCAATCCCGATGTAGCCCGGACCTTGGGGGTTAAGGTCAACAAGGTGAAAATAATCAATTTTTTATTGACAGCGATCTTCGCAAGCATAGCAGGTGCGTTTATCTTCGCGCGTTTTGGGATGGCTTGCCCTACTCTCGGCGAAGGAATGGAGTTGGAAACGATAGCCTCAGCAGTTCTAGGAGGTTGCTATCTATCTGGCGGTTTCGGTACCATCCTAGGGGCTTTTTTCGGTGCCCTGGTATTTTCCTCTCTTCGAGTCGGTTTAGTTTTAGCCGGGGCTCCAGCCTATTGGTATAAAGCGTTTATAGGAATAATTTTGGTATTGGGGATGATTGTAAATAAAGAAATAATGAGAAAGATACTTGGTACAGATATATAGGAAACATGTGTAAGGAAGGGGGGACCATGGAGCTACAGCCTATATTGAGAGTTCTGGACGTCCGGAAGAGCTTCGGGCGCGTGGAGGCACTCAAGGGCGTTTCATTTGAAGTCTATCCCGGTGAGGTTGTTGGTTTGCTCGGCGATAATGGAGCTGGAAAAAGCACTTTGATCAAGCTCATAATGGGCGTTTATCGCCCTGACTCAGGGAAAATTGTGTTTCAAGGTAAAGAGGTCCACTTCCTTTCTCCAAGTGAAGCCCGCGGGTTAGGAATTGAGTCCGTGCCTCAGGGCGGAGCAGTTGTTCAGTTTATGGATATCACTCGCAATTTCTTTCTGGGAAGAGAAAGATTAAAACGGCTTTTTGGTCCTATTAAACTATTGGATATAAGAACCATGGAGCGGGAGGCGGCTGATCTGGTTAGCGAAGTCGGCGTACGCGTTAGGTCACCTAGAGAGCGTGTTAGTGTTCTCTCAGGTGGTGAAAGGCAAGCCATTAGCATTGGGAGAGTTCTACATTTCCAAAGTTCCTTGGTATTACTGGATGAGCCAACCTTAAATCTTTCGGTGCGGGAGACAGACAAACTTCTCAAGTCGGTGGCCGAAATGAAAGAAAGGGGAGTAGGTGTCATTTTTGTAACTCATAACGTTTATCATGTATACCCTATTGCTGATAAATTTGTTATCCTTAATAGAGGAGAGCTGGTCGGCGTTTACGATAAAGCAGATGTCACTGCTGAAGAGATTATCGATATGATCAGGACAGGCAAACCCAGAGAGGAGCAGTCAAGCAAATGCTTGTAAGGAGTTAAAATGCCAAAAGAAGTAAAAGCAGCTGTAATGGTTGCACCTGGCAAAATTGAGATAAGGGAGTTTCCCTATCCTAAAATAGCTGATGAAGCGATGCTTGTACGAGTTGAAATATGTGGTATTTGTGGGACTGACAAACATTCTTATCTAGGAGAGACAAAGCAATACGCCGGAACCAAAGCCGAGATGTCAATCCCTTTCCCAATCATTCCTGGTCATGAAATCGTAGGGGTAGTGGTCAAAGTAGGCAAGCGGGCTAGTGAAGCAATTAACACCTTTGGTCAAGCTATAAGCATTGGGGATCGGGTTGTAGTCTGTCCCGATATCTTTTGCGGAAAATGCTATTATTGCCGTAATTATA
>CAZQSC010000229.1:0-3372 GCA_964595705.1 uncultured bacterium
GGGGCGGAGAAGGAGAGGGTGATTGGGGTGAAGAAACAGGGGCAGATCAACAATGTTCTGTTTCTCGATCGACAGCCCAGGGAGAAGATTCCCCAGATTATCTCTGTATCCGATGCCTGTTTGGTGTCGCTGAGGAAAGATGCTTTCTTCTCTTATGCCCTGCCCTCTAAGCTGTTTGAGATTATGGCCTGTGCCCGCCCGATAATCTTAAGCGCCAACGGAGAGTCGCGGGACTTAGTGGAGAGGGCAGGCTGCGGCATCTGGGTGGAGCCTGAGAATCCTGCCGCCCTTGCCGATGGGGTTCTCAGACTTTACCGAAATCCCCAGCTCTGCCACCAACTTGGTGAAAACGGCAGGAGGTTTGTAGAAAGACATTTCGACCGAAAGAAGTTCGCCCTTCAGTACGAGGAGATATTACAACGGGTAGTCAAAGGAAGTTGAAGGATGAGAAATCTTACATATAAGGTTGTTGAGAGGGTATTGCCCTTGGCCTCAGATGTGGTGATGGTCAATATCTCGTTCCTGTTCGCCTACTGGTTAGCCTTCAAAAGTGGCATTGGAGGGGATAGAAGATTTATTCCCTTGTCAGAGTATTCTCTGCCTGCTGTTCTTATCACCTGCTACTGGCTAATCCTGTTTCTATTCGCCGGGCTTTACGAATCCTGGCACGCTAAGTCCCGGCTGGACGAATTTGTCAACGTAAGCAAGGCAGCCATCACCGGGGGGATTATTCTTTTGTTAGCTACTCTTGATCTTTCCCGTCCATTTTCCCCCACCAGGATCGTCCTTTTTGGCTATATGTTTTCTCTGATCCTTCTGGTAGGAGGAGGCAGAATTGCCATCCGCAGTTTTCAGAGGCATCTGCTCGTTCAGGGAGTTGGCAGACACAGATCAGTTATCGTAGGCGGAGGGGAAAGGGGGCAGAGGCTTTTTCAGCAGGTCAATATATTCCCCGCCTTGGGGCATCAGATTGTGGGGTTTGCCTGCCAGGCCCATGAAGAGGCAGAGCTGGCCTCCCGTGGGCTTCCAGTGCTGGGAGAGGTGAAACAACTGCCCCGGATTCTGAGAGAGCATGAAGTCGACGATGTGCTGATCGCACTGCCTACCGACTCGCATCAGCAGATCTTAGATATACTCTCCCGGTGTAACTCTCTGGGGGTGAGGTTCTACATCCTCCCCGACCTCTACGACATCGTCACCGGCCAGGCTAGGACGAACCAAATATATGGGTTTCCTCTGGTAGAGATATCTCCAGGACTGATGCCGTCCTGGGAGAGGAAGACTAAACGGCTAATGGACATTATGGCCTCTGCACTGATTCTGTTTGGGCTTGCTCCCCTGTGGCTAATTGTCGCTGTCATAATAAAATTAGATTCTAAGGGACCGGTATTTTTCCACCAGGAGAGGGTGGGTAAGAATGGCAAGGTGTTTATTATCCATAAATTTCGCTCGATGGTGGCAGATGCCGAAAGCTCTACTGGGCCGGTGTGGGCCAAACAGAACGATCCCCGCATTACTCGTTTTGGCAGATTTATGCGCAGATTTAGGATCGATGAGGTGCCTCAATTTTGGAATGTGCTAAAAGGGGAGATGAGCCTGGTGGGCCCCCGGCCTGAGCGGCCGTTTTTCGTAGAGATGTTTAAGAAGCAGATACCCCTTTATGTCCGCCGCCTGAGAGTTTGCCCTGGCCTCACTGGATGGGCTCAGACGAAACAGGACAATATCTCCCCGCTGAACAACTTAGAGGAAAAGTTAAGATATGAGGCGGAAAAAGTGAGGTACGACCTGGGTTATATCGAAAATATGTCCCTGAGAATGGATCTGAAGATTCTTCTTCGTACCATCTGGGTGGTAATCTTTGGGAAAGGAGCCAGATAAGAGATGAAGATCGAATTTATCCACCTGCGTCGGCAATATGAATCAATCAAGGAGGATATAAACAGAGCTATGGCCGAAGTGATCCGGGGCAGCCACTTCATTATGGGAGAAAATGTCACCAGACTGGAAGAGGAATTCGCTCAATATGTTGGTGCTCGTTATGCGGTGGCGGTGGCCTCTGGCACAGATGCCCTTCAACTCAGCCTTATGGCTGTGGGAGTGGGACCCGGTGACGAGGTGATCACCACCCCCTTCACCTTTGTTGCTACTGCCGAAGTCATCGCCCTTTTAGGGGCAAAGCCAGTTTTTGTGGATATCGATCCCCGTACCTATTGCATAAATCCCGCCCAAATTGAAGGAGCCATCACCCGAAGGACAAAGGCCATTATCCCGGTGCACCTCTACGGGCAGCCTGCTGATATGGAGCCTATCCTCAAGATAGCACAGAAGTATGACCTGAAAGTAATTGAGGATGCAGCCCAGGCCCACGGTGCAAAGTACTATTTTCCAGAGAGCGGAGAGTGGAAAACAGTGGGCAGAATCGGTCACTTGGCAGCTTTCAGTTTCTTCCCTTCCAAGAACTTGGGCGCCTATGGCGACGGAGGTATGATAACCACCGACCAGGAAGAGCTGGCCGGGAAACTGAGGATGATACGAGTGCACGGATCAGAGGCCAAATATCGCCATAAGATCTTAGGCTTGAACAGCCGCTTAGATGAGCTGCAGGCGGCAGTGCTGCGGGTTAAACTGCCCCATCTGGAGCAGTGGAACCAGAGACGCCGGGAGAACGCCGCCCAATATAACAACTTACTTGATAATCTTGAAGTTATCACTCCCTTTTGTGCTCCCGGCAGAGAGCATGTCTATCATCAGTACTCCATTCGGGTGAAACAGAGAGATTCCCTCCGGGAGAGACTACATCAGCAGGGCATTCCTACTGCTGTGCACTATCCCATTCCTCTGCACCGACAGGAGGCGTTCGCTTACCTGAGGTATAAGGAAGGCGATCTGCCAGTGAGTGAGCAGACCGCCCGGCAAATCCTCTCTCTGCCGATGTCCCCCGAACTGGAGGCAGAAGAGATAGAGTATATTGCCAGGAAAATCGCCGAAGCCCTGGAAGGCGAAGGTTCCAAACCTGCGGGGGGTTGAGGCTCTATAAAACGGTCAGCAAGGCGACAATGATGAGATTCAGATTAGAGAAGATTTCCAAATGGTTGGTGGTCTTATCTATAATAGTGGCAACTATCTTTGCCATCCGAAGCCTTGATCTCAGTCCCGGAACCCTAATTGCCTTTGTCCACAGGGTATCAGAGCTACACAGACAGGTTCGGATAAACGCCCTGTTGAGAGACTCAATTTTGCTTACAGCAGATAGAGTAGTGGAAAGGCCCTCTTTACGGCCATATGGGACTGATACAGGCTACAAGCGGGTCACTATTTACTTTAGAATAAGCTGCCAGAGAACCTTGCCTTTTCCTGTTGTCCCTAAATGCT
>CAZQSC010000230.1:0-3351 GCA_964595705.1 uncultured bacterium
TCGCGGGTTCGAATCCCGTCTCCCGCTCCAAATAGCTAAAGTGCGAATCTTAAAGCCACAGTTGCACCTGTGGTTTTTCTTTGCCTGGAGGAAATTGGAATGCGAAATCTGTCCCCAATCTTTAACAAGGCCAGACTTAGTCGGGTTCTCTCTGGTGGCTTCCGCTGGCTTTTTCTACTGCTTATCTCCGGGACCTTTGCCCTCGTTGGTGTTGTTTACTCCCAAAGCGGGGAAAAACCCATTTGGGTTAACTGGCAAAACTATACGATCAGGGCAACAGGGACTGGTGTTCCCGACACCACTCTACCTCACCCTGCTCAAAAGGAATACGCCTTAAAAGAAGCCAGAGAAACAGCGGCGGAGCTACTACTTGATGCAGTAGGGAATCTGAACCTCACCTCCAATATGACAGTTCAAGACACATTAGCCGCTGACAGTCTGCTTGCCTCTCAAATAAGAGATATAATCAAAAAGGCCAAAGAGGTGGACATCCGGTATATGTCTGACCTTTCAGTGGAGGTAGATATTCAGCTTCCTCTCACCGGAGAGCTGGCCGAGCTGCTACTTCCCCCCACCAGAGGCGGGAAGCCAGTTCCAATAGACACACTGCATTGTCCCTTATGTGGGCGTCCATGGCCATCTGATAGACCCTTCCCCAAATACCTCTTCTCTCTACCAGCCTTTGGTGGTCAAGAGTATACTGGATTGGTCGTTGATGCCCAAGGGTTACAAGCCCAACCGGCCCTGGCTCCCCAAATATTGAACGAAGAAGGGGAACAAGTCTATGGCATGGGGTTTGTAAACAGGGAAACTGCTGTCTCCCGCGGCGTAGTAAAATACTCGAAAGACCTTCAACAGGCAATAAGAGACAGCCGTGCCGGTCAGAATCCTTTGGTGGTCAAAGCCTTGATGGCCACCGGACTCCAGAAAACCGACCTTACTATTCCCAACGCAACGGCCATGATTCTCCACCATACCGAGAATAACCTCAACTTTCTCCGCCAGGGCAAAGTGATAGTAGTACTGGATGAGGATTAGAAAGGGGAACAATCTGTTTGTCTTCCAAAAGAGGTTAACTATTCTCTTTGTCTCGTTCTTCCTAACATTCTCTGGCTGTGCGCTCAGGCCGGTGAGGAAACTGCCCTCCCCCACCGTAGCCCATACCTACTACACCCATGGGATGCGAAAATTAGAGGAGGGGGATTTAGACGGGGCTTTAGTGGATTTTAAAAAGGCCCAGAGCGTAGATAAGAATTTCGCCGCGGCGTATGTGGGGATGGCTCTGGTGGCACTGGAACAGGGAAACTGCGAAGGCGCTCTACAGCAGATCAGAGAGGCAAAGAGGAAGGACAACCGATGCGTTGACGCCTATATTGCCGAAGGCCGTATCCTCACTAAGTGCAAGAGACGTCCCAACTGGTTGCCACAGGCACTGAACAGCTATAAAATGGCGATCGAGCTGGCGCCGCAAAACGACGCCGCCTACTTCTACCAAGGAGAGACATACAAGTCTGCCTGCCAGTTCTTAAAAGCAGCCGAGGCCTACAAACGTGCTGTTGGGCTGAAGGGGTGTTTTTCTCGTCGGGCCAACTCTGAACTGGAGACTGTACAAAAGATATTAAAGGCCGCTCCACAGACAGAAGTGGCAATGCAGATAGGCTTGAAGAATCGAATCACAAGAGCCGACTTGGCGGTGCTCCTCTCTGCAGAACTGAGACTTGAACAGAGAGGGCAAATAGGGAATGCTAGGCTGGAGCCAATTTTTGCCGATGTTTCTGACATTACCGGACACTGGGCCGAAGACTGGATCAAGGCTATCATTGGCCTGGGACTTGTAGGCTTAGAGCCTTTCCCCGACGGCACTTTCAAACCAGATTTGCCGGTCACACGGGCAAACTTTGCCTTAGTAGCTCAAAGCGTGCTTTTTCTGCTCCTTGATGATCCTCAGTTGACAACTAAATATTTTGGGGAAAGTTCCCGTTTCCCCGATGTCAAGAGCCACGACTATATTTACAATGCCGTTGCCCTCTGTGTCGGGAAAGGTATCCTGCAAACCCAACCTGATGGAAGCTTTGGCCCTGCAGAGTATATATCCGGGACCGATGCCCTGCTGGGCGTCAGCAGACTTAAAGATATTCTGTGGCACTGAGAAAAATGTAATCCCTTTACCCTAATCTGCTGGAGAAATGGGTCGATCTATCCTAACGCATCTATGCACGGTTTTTTCCATAAGTTTTGGGAAACTGAATAGTAATTTGTGAAAATCTTACAGGAGGAGAGGAAAAGCTGACCGGCCTGTGCCGAGAAAACGAAAATCAGTAACCTAAGGGAAAGGAGCAGTATTATGGAGAAAAGAAGATTGGGAAACTCAGATATGGAGTTCACCGTCTTCGGTTTGGGCGCCTGGGCCTACGGAAAGACAGATTGGGGAGAAGTAGACGACAATGAGTCAATCAGAACTATCCAGACAGCCATCGACATAGGAATCAACTTTATCGACACAGCAAAAGGGTACGGCAGTGGATATTCAGAAATAATTGTAGGTAAAGGAGTAAAAGGACGCCGAGATCAGGTTTACATCTCTTCCAAATGCGGAGCAGAACCAGAAGGGATTAAGAAAGATATCGATGAGTGTCTTAAGCGTATGCAATTAGATTATATAGACCTGTATCATGTCCATTACCCCAACCCTCGCATACCCATTGCTGACACTATGGGCGCGATGGCTGAAATACAGAAGGCGGGGAAAATCCGCTGGATAGGTGTCTCCAACTTTTCAATTCAACAGCTAAAAGAGGCCTGGGAGGCAGTAGAATTCAGCTGTTGCCAACCCCCCTGTAATGTCTTCTGGAGAGAGATCGAAACCGACATCCTTCCCTTCTGTCGAGAACATAACATCGGGGTCATCTGCTACAGTCCTCTTGGTCAAGGGCTCTTAACCGGGAAATTCAGAAAACCCTCTCAAATTCCTAATGATATCAGGTCTAAAAACAAACTCTTCCAACCCGGAGTGTTCGAAAAGTGCGTTGAAGTTGTCGAACTTATGGAGGGAATCAGCAGGCGATATGGTAAGACGGTAGGGCAGGTTGCTCTGAATTGGGTGATACAACAACCAGGGGTTACCGCTGCCATCGTGGGAGCAAAACACCCATTCCAGATACAAGAGGATATCGGCGGTTGGGGTTGGTCACTTAGTAAACAGGATATAGAACAGATCAGCCAGTGGGGATTGGGGATCTCCAAATTGCTCGACTACAGCAGCAATATGTGGGGTTATAAGCCTCAGTAATGACTTAACTAAACTTTCACAAAAAATCTGGAAAATGTATCCTTAAACCACCGGAATATAGT
>CAZQSC010000231.1:0-3316 GCA_964595705.1 uncultured bacterium
CCAATCGGCTGCTGGCGGGCTCCACGGTGGTGGTGGCCGGCTACGGAATGTGCGGACGGGGGGTGGCAGCCCGCGCCCGCGGAATGGGAGCCAAGGTGATCGTATGCGAGGTGGACCCCATCCGGGCCCTCGAAGCCACCATGGACGGCTTCCAGGTGATGCCCCTCAAGTCAGCCGCCCCCCTGGGCGACCTCTTCGTCACCCTCACCGGCGATATCCACGTCATCCGGCCCGAGCACGTCCGCCTGATGAAGGACGGGGCTATCGTCTGCAACAGCGGCCACTTCAATGTGGAGATAGACATCCCGGGGATGAGGAAACTGGCCCGGCGGGTGCGCCGGGTTCGCCCCCTGGTGGAGGAGTTCACCCTCCCCGATGGCCGACGCATCTACCTCCTGGGCGAGGGTCGGCTGATAAACCTGGCCAGCGCCGAGGGACACCCCGCCTGCGTGATGGATATGAGTTTCGCCGTGCAGGCCCTCACCGCCGAGTGGGTCCTCAAAAACCACCGTCGGCTCGAACCAGCCGTCCACAATGTGCCCGCTGAAATCGACCAGTATGTGGCCAGGCTGAAACTGAAAACCATGGGCATCTCCATAGACACCCTCACCCCCCGCCAGCGCAAATACCTGGCCAGTTGGCAGGAGGGGACCTGAGACCAGTGCCGCTGGCAGTTGCAGTTGTCTTTGGGCTGCGCACAGCCCCCTGACAGGTGAAATCACGCCCACCATAGAGCCCCCCATCCCAATCGGCGCCTTCCCGCCTGCACTACAGCGTGGCTGTAGTAACGATTTTCCCACTAAGTGGGGCGTGGGTGCGGAAACTTGCTTTGCGGAGGTGATATGCCGCAAAGGCACGTTTGGTTCTGCTGTGTGAGTCTTTGATCAGACAAGAGGATTCCCGTTTACCCTTTAAATGGCTAACCTTTTTGTCTTGACAATGACAGCACAACTTTATAAATTTCACTAGCATAGATAGGAGGTGGATGGCAAATGGAATCAGGTGAGCGCCTAGATCTACTGGTGGTTGTGGATCGTCACGGCCAACCTCGCGAGTATTTAGAGCGTATGTCTCGCGGATACCGAGGTTCTTATGTAACCCAGACCAAGAGGACGGTGGGAGTAAAGTACCGCGTCGGACCGATGGCTCCCAAGGTGGTAACGATAGGACAAACTCAGGCATTTCTCTTGGGGCACGCGGTTTGTGAGGATCCTATATCGGGAGACGTGGTTTCGGAGATGGTTCGTCTGCTTCAAGCGGGCGATTTGTCGGGCTTTGCTCGAATGCAGGGGGTATATGCTTTAGTTGTTGTTGATTGGGATGCCGCTTGTGTCCAGGTGGTAAGCGACCTTTTAGGCACTAGACCCCTTTACTGGAGTGAGCGTGAAGGCACAAACGCTATTGCCGACCGCGCCCTTGCGCTCGCTCGATTAGGACCGATGTATGTCGATCTCCGGGGGCTGGCATCATGGTTGGTCTTCAAAATTGCCTTGGGGGACGATACCCTTTTCGAAAATGTAAAGCGGGTTCCGCCAGCGTCGGTAGGCCGATTTGAAAACGGTAAGGTGCTATGGAACACTTACTGGGAACCGATATCGGCCGAGGAGGAAATTAACGAGGAAGAATTATATGCAATTCTTTACGATAACTTTCGCGCGAGTGTAAGCCGGCTCCTTGCACCTCACAATACAGCCAGTGTTCTCTTAAGCGGTGGTTTTGACAGTCGATTTATTCTTTTGACCGCTCTGTCCCACACTCATACCCGGATCAAAGCGGTTACGGTTCCTTACAACAATGCTGAACGTCGTGTTGTAAACCGCTTGGCCAAACTGCTTGATCTTCCTGTAAAGAGGTCCAATGTGCGTGGCTCGATACTTGACGCGTTCGATTCCCTCTGGCACAACCACCCTGATGGGTATATGTTGATGCGCAACCTTACATATCTGCCGGTAGATGAACATCCAGAATTGGAGCCTTTCTTGGATGGATGGCTGGGCGCCCAAATCCTCGGTGATTGCCATGGTGTGCTTCCAGCATTTACGCCTTCTTGGGGAGAAATCTTGGAGTGGTTCTGGCGACATTTTGCTCAAAGATTTCCAGATTTGGCATTTCGTCCACGTGTTGTCCAGAGAATCCGTGAACAAGCGCAAGAAGCACTCGAGGCGCAGGCGAGGGTGATAAAAGGCTCGACCAAACCGTGCTATGTTTTGAACCTTCTTACTAGGCAGAGGCGGTTCTTTACCAATAACTTCGTTCAGTATCAGCATCTTGCTCTATCCTTGCACCCGTTTTACAATCGTACATTGATCGAGCGACGCCTTCGGCACAACAACAATCTGTTTAAGTACAGGTCGTACCGTCAGATGCTCGCCCGCCGCTTCCCGGGAGCGGGTGGACTGCCCCACGCGGCGGATCTGCCCATTCGGTGGGACGCGCACGAAGCGTACAGCAGGCGGCTACAAAGGTTACTGCCAACACTAGCGCGCTTCGTGGCGGATGAGAAAAGGATTTTTCGCACCGGATGGGTCTTGTCGAGGTTGAGCGCTTATGGTTTTGGCTACCGACAACAGAAATATGTGGTTGAAGAAGTTGCAAGGATGGCGGCTCTGCAGCAATATCTCCGCCGTCGAGGTGTCCGGGTCAGCTATTCTGATTTGTTCGCATTGTGAGTAGTGGCCTCGGTTAGCCATCTATAAGTCACCAATCCCGTATGCCAAATCCCCGTCGGATTAATAGCCAAATTGCTCGACTCTTCTGTGCTTGTATTGCTGAATCGACCAGCCTTAAGAAGTTGACCGGGGGTGGACGTTTTCCCGCTGGCCATCCCTGCGCCCCAAGATAGCATTGAACGAAAGCAGAGGCATCCCTGGGCTTCCCTAGGATGGGCAAGAGAATTTTTTGCCCGGCTGAGTTGTACAGTGGCCGCATCTACGGGAAGCAGGGGAAAAACAGAAGAGTTTTGTTCGAAGAGGTCCGCTGGTTTGGAAGGTCGGAACGAGAGTAATTCGACCGGCCACCCAGTACCGTGCTGCCCAGGGAAAACATTTCCTTCCTTTCAGCCCCGATTGCTCTTTGCCGGGCCCGGTTGGGGGTGTAATCTGATTGCTGCGGCGGGAACCGGAGGAGGTCCTCTCTCAGATGGAGGGAAGGAAGGTTTCAGTTCCCCTGCAGGGCCGGGAGGCGGGCGTCTGGCTCATCCTCATCGCCCTTCTCATCGTTTTCGGGCTGCCTCTTTTTGCCCATCCCGGGAGGATGCGCAATCCGGACAACGGCGACTGCCTCAACTACTACCTCCACCTCGAACTCCTCCGCCGCT
>CAZQSC010000232.1:0-3302 GCA_964595705.1 uncultured bacterium
AATTGGAGTTAAATCCATTGCTGGAGGAGCTTCCCCAGGAGGAATCAGAGAGACAAGAAGAGGACTCGTCTTCGGAGGAAGAAGAACCCGAAGAAGAGAAAGAGCTTGATTTTGACTTCGATGAGCTGGACTGGAGTGAATATCTTGCCGCTGGATATGAGATGGGCTATCCTATGCGCCAGGGGGGTGACCCTGATGAAGAAAGACGACAGCTGGTCGCTGTCAGTCAGCCCTCTCTGGCAGACCACCTGCTCCAGCAGCTGCGAATCGCTTTCTCCTCTCCAGAGGAGCTTAGAATCGGAGAGGCTATCATCGGGAATATAGATGAGGACGGATATTTGACCTGTTCAGTCCAGCAGATAGCTTCGGCCCTGAATGTTCCAGAGACAGAAGTGGAAAGGGTGCTGGGGACCATCCAGACCTTTGACCCGCCAGGGGTAGGGGCCAGAGACCTCCGGGAGTGCCTTATGATCCAACTCCGGGAGCAGGGCCGGCAGGAAAGCCCGGCTATGAGGATCGTACAATTTCACTTGGAAGATTTAAAGAAACATCGCTACCGCAAGATCGCAGAAGTCCTGAAACTCCCTGAGGAGGAGATTCGAAAAGCGCTTAAGGTCATCTCCGGTTTGACTCCCAAGCCAGGTGCTGCCTCCTTTGGGCCTGAGGCAAGGCAGATATCTCCTGACCTGATTGTGGAAAAAGTGGACGATGAATATGTGGTTATGCTCAACGATAAGACCGTTCCCACTCTGAGGATTAATCCCTTTTACCTCTCTTTGCTGAAGGGGGGTAAGACCTCAGAGGAGGAGCGCAAATATGTGCTGGAGAGGCTAAACTCTGCCCGCTGGTTGATCAGGGCCATCGACCAGAGACGCTCCACTATGTTGAGGCTAATGAAATTTATCGTCAACCGACAGCGGGATTTCTTTGACCGGGGGGTTTCGGGTTTGAAACCGATGGTGCTCCAAGAGGCAGCCGATGCCCTGGGACTTCACCCCTCAACTATCAGCCGGGTAACCAGTAGGAAGTATGTCCAGACGCCTCACGGTATCTTCGAGCTAAAATATTTCTTTGACAGTAAGATCGACTCCGCCTCTGGCCAGAGCGTCTCCGCTAAAACAGTGATGGAGAGGATAAGACAGTTAATAGAGGCAGAAGATCCTCAAAATCCCCTAAGCGACCAGCAGATAGCCGAACTGTTGAACAAAGAGGGGTTCAATATAGCCAGACGCACAGTCTCTAAGTATCGGAACAGGATGCATATCCCTTCTGCTGCTTATCGCAGAAAATTCTGAACCTTTTGAGCCTTAACCCAATGTATTCCCCTCCCCCTGGTGTCGTCTTAACTGACGGCATTTTTTATTCCTCTGGTGGACCTCGTACAGAAGGCCTATCTTTTGAACTGTTTAGCAGGAGATTTTGACAAGGGGTTTATATTAACGTCGACTTATGGAAGACAAAGAACTTATCATAAAGGGAGCACGGCAGAACAATCTGAAGGGGATCGACCTCCGTCTGCCCCACGACAAAATTACCGTCATTACCGGCCTCAGCGGTTCAGGCAAATCCTCTCTGGCTTTCGACACCCTCTTTGCCGAGGGGCAGTGGAGGTATATTGAGTCGCTCTCCACTTACAGCCGGCAGTTCCTGGAGAAGCTGGACCGGCCAGATGTGGACTACATTGGCAATATCCGCCCAGCAGTGGCTGTTGAGCAGAAAAACCCGGTTCGCACCTCCCGCTCCACTGTGGGCACAGCCACCGAGCTTTATGACTACTTCCGTCTGCTCTATGCCCGGATAGGCAAGACATTCTGTCCCGACTGCGGCCAACAGGCCAGGATCGACCACCCCTCCCAGGTAGTAGAACACTTGATAAAAGAGTATCCAGGGGAGAGAATCTACATCCTTTTCCCGGTTGAGATTGAGGGAGAGAAATCCGGTGGGGAACTGATCACACGGCTGCTGGAAAGGGGATTTATAAGGGTCAAGCTTGGTGATGCGGTGAAGCAAATCCATCCAGGTATGGACCTGGAGTTGGGGCCGGGTCAGCAGGTTCAAGTAGTGCTCGACCGTTTAGTGGTAAGGGCAGACGGCCGCACACGGCTTGCCGACTCTCTGGATACAGCTTTCAGTGAAGGCAGGGGTACAGTTTACATAGAGATTCTGGGCAAGCAGACCCTTAAGTTCAGCTCTCGGCTACAGTGCCCCCGCTGTGGAAGAGAATTTGAGCAACCACACCCCTTGCTCTTTTCCTTCAACCACCCGGTGGGAGCCTGCCCTGAGTGTAAGGGATTCGGGAACCTGCTGCTTTATGACGAAAACCTCATAGTCCCCGATAAATCGCTGAGCCTGGCCCAGGGGGCGATAGAGCCGTGGACCAAACCCAGCCACCGCTGGTGGTACCATCAACTGGAGAAGCTCTGCCGCAGGAAGCACATCGATATGAACAAACCCTTCTACCAGTTGACCGAAGAGGAGAAAAAGATGATATTCGAAGGAACTGGTGATTACGAAGGGGTCTACCAGTTCTTTATTTACTTAGAGGAAAAGCGGTACAAGCTTCCCGTTCGAGTCTTTTTGAGCCGCTACCGCAGCCAGTTCACTTGTCCTGACTGTCAGGGCTCCAGGCTTCGCCCTCAGGCTCTCTGGGTGAAGGTGGCCGGGCTTGACATCCACCAGTTAAGCCAGATGAGCATTGAGCAGGCCCGGAGGTTTTTTGCCCACATTCGGCTTAGCGAATTTGACCAGGCAGTGGCCGGGGAGGTGCTCAAAAAGATCAGTGCCAAGCTGGAGCTTCTCTGCCGCACCGGGCTGGGCTATTTAACCATCGACCGCCAGACCCGAACGCTCTCCGGGGGAGAGGCCCAACGGGTGAACATAGCTAACCAATTGAGCGCTCGTCTGGCAGGAACGCTCTATGTGTTGGACGAACCCACTATTGGTCTGCATACCCGAGACACCCAGATGCTTATTGACATCCTCAAAGCCCTTGCCTCGGCAGGGAACACCCTCATTGTGGTAGAACACGACCGAAGGGTGATCGAGAACGCTGACTACTTAGTGGAATTAGGACCTCTGGCAGGCGAACGGGGCGGCCAGGTGGTCTACACTGGAGGTTTTCGTCAATTCCTCAATAATGCCAACACTCTTACCGCTAAATATTTAAGGGGAGAAAAGCAAATACCCCTGCCCTCGGTCCGAAGGAAGGGCAGTGGGCGGTTCTTGAAGCTCACCGGAGCTCGGGCGAACAATCTTAAAAACATAGATATCGAAATACCCCTTCACACCTTCACTTGTGTCAC
>CAZQSC010000233.1:0-3301 GCA_964595705.1 uncultured bacterium
CCACACTATTGGATAATAAGAGGTAAGTTCAGAAAAGTCAAGAAAAATTTGCGGGGGCGCTAAGGAAGACGGCACTGTTTATTAGCCCAACAGGAAAGCAAGGTGTTAAGAAACCAGAAGTTTAATTTTTCCGGGAAAAAATCTTGGGATTGGTCAAATCCCTTGGATAGCACTCATATTAACGTCCCGTCCGGGGCTCGCTTTTCTTTGCGCCTCTCCGGTATTCCTTTTCCAGCTCGATTGTTGCTGTCCACATTGGTGTCCATAAATTTCCAACTCTACCTTGACAATTTATCGGAAATCCTATCTTTTTGGTGTCCATATTCTGTCCAAAACGGTCAAAATTGAGCAAAATTCCCGCAAAGAGAAAGAAACCCTAGATTTTTGATTGTCAAGAGAATAGTTTATGTTTGAAAGGGTTACGGAGATCGTCTGATTTGGATTAGAAGTCCGCTGCTCTATCCAGCTAAGCTACAGGCGCAATTTCAGTCGGGGTGAGAGGATTTGAACCTCCGACCCCCTGCTCCCAAAGCAGGTGCGCTCAACCGGACTGCGCCACACCCCGATCATCAGAGTAATTTAAAACACCTGAGAGGAAAAGTCAAGCAGAAACTCTCAGGTCTTTCATCTAAGCACCAAATTTCCTGAGTCTTAATGCATTAGCTAAGGCAAGGGCCATTATCTCCGTGGCCGGAAAGCGGCCCAATCCGCCTGCCAGACACTGAGACTCGGAAAATTCCTCCACCCGGTCTGGCCGACACCACTTGGAGAAAAGCAGCACCGGCACTGGATGCCAACTGTGGGCCTTAAGGGCAGAAGGGGTGGAGTGATCACCCGTTATCACCACTACGTCTGGGTTCAGCTCAGTCAACTGGGGTATACAACTGTCCACTTCTTCAATAAGCCTCACTTTCTCGGCAAAATTCCCATCTTCACCAGCGCTGTCTGTTTTCTTGATGTGAAGGTAGAAAAAGTCATACTCAGTAAAGTTATCGGCTAAGGTGTCAAATTCATCGGCAATTCTATTACCACTGGGCAGCAAATCCATTCCCACCAACCGGGCTATTCCCTTATACATTGGATAGGTAGCAATAGCAGCGGGCTTGATGCCATAGACCTCACCCATCGAAGGGACCTCCGGGCACTTAGCGAAGCCTCGTAATAGAACCATATTGGCAGGTTTCTCATCCTTAAGGAATTCTCGAGCTTGAGAGATGAAATTGTTGGCTATTTCGGCACTTCTGGCTGCTTCATCTGAAAGTGGCTTAACATCCAGCGAAGGCAGTCCCACTTTTTGGGGGTCAGAGTCAGTGAGCTGATCAGAGAGACCTTCTGCTCGGAATATCACCACTGCTCGATGTTCCTTTACCGGCTCGACAAAAAGCTCCACCCCTGGTATCTCTATCTTTCTCAGCTTGGCACAAAGTTGTTGGTTCCGCTCGGTGGGAATTCTGCCCGCCCGCCTGTCGGTCACTATTCCCTTCTGATCTACAGTGGCGAAGTTTATCCTCGCTGCCACATCGTTGGGACCAAGCTGGAAGTTCACCCCCAGGGCAGCCAGAGCACCTCGGCCGATCTGATATTTCAGCGGGTCATAGCCAAAGAGGGCCAGATGGGCAGGGCCGCTGCCAGGGGTAATCCCTCGGGCGATGGGATCGGCCATCCCACAGATTCCCCAGCGGGCCAGCTCATCCATATGGGGAGTCCGAGCAGCCTCCAGCTCGGTTTTTCCCGTCTTCTCATTCGGCAGGCCCCCCACTCCGTCGAGCACCAACAGCACAATCCGGGCATTGTTTTGTATCGTTAATCCCCGCATAACTTCTGCACTGATCACTTCACCATCACTCCTTTCTCCGCAGGATACCGCTCAACCGGGGGTCGAAGACCGCTGCATCGCCCAGATCTTCTTCTATCCGCAACAGTTGGTTGTACTTGGCAATCCGATCAGTGCGAGAAATCGAACCGGTCTTTATCTGCCCGGTGTTACAGGCTACGGCAAGGTCAGCTATGGTAGTGTCCTCTGTTTCCCCAGAGCGATGAGAGATGACCGTCGTGTAAGAGGCCCTCTTAGCCATCTCAATAGTGTCTAAGGTTTCGGTAAGGGTGCCAATCTGATTGAGTTTAATGAGAATAGAGTTAGCAACACCTCTCTTAATCCCTCGCTTCAGAAGCTTACTGTTGGTGACAAAAACATCATCACCCACAAGCTGAATCTTCTGGCCTAAATGTTGGGTGAGTTTTTTCCAACCTTCCCAATCTCCTTCTGCCATTCCATCTTCAATAGAAACAATAGGGTATCTTTCTACCCAATCGGCATAGAAATCCACCATTTCCTCTGGTCTCTTTTCTGAGTGTTTCTCGCTGTTCAAGATGTAGCGGCCGTCTTGGTAGAATTCGCTGGCGGCAGGGTCAAGGGCAATAGCCACATCCTCGCCTGGTTTAAATCCGGCTTCCTCAATTGCCTGTACTATTACCTGAAGGGCCTCTTCGTTGGAAGAGAGACTGGGGGCAAATCCACCTTCATCTCCTACGGCGGTATTATAGCCCGAGTGCTTCAGTACTGCTTTGAGATTATGGAACACCTCTGCTCCCATCCGCAGGGCCTGGGCGAAGCTGGAGGCCCCGATGGGCACTATCATAAATTCCTGTAAATCCAGATTGTTGTCGGCGTGGACTCCGCCGTTGAGCACATTCATCATTGGCACCGGCAGCAGTTTTGCGTTGGCCCCGCCGATGTACTTGTAGAGGGGCAGGCCTGCATCTTCTGCGGCCGCCTTAGCCACGGCCAAGGAGACACTGAGGATGGCATTGGCACCCAGCTTGCTTTTGTTCTCGGTGCCATCCAGATCGATAAGCAGCCGGTCAATCAAGGCCTGGTCAGAGGCTTCTTGGCCTACCACCTCTTTTCGGATGATCCGATTCACATTGTCCACTGCCCTGGTAACTCCTTTGCCCAGGTATCTGCTCTTATCGCCGTCTCTTAATTCCAAGGCCTCTCGGGTACCGGTAGAAGCCCCTGAGGGAACAGCCGCCCGGCCAAAGGCTCCGCTCTCTAAAACCACATCGGTCTCAACTGTGGGATTGCCTCGGGAGTCCAAGATCTCCCTGGCTGTAACTAAAACTATTCTGCTCATTTACTCCTCCTTAAATTTAGGGTCTCAGAAATGAAAAACTTACCACTTTACCCTTTAGTATGAACGCTGGATGCTGTCAGATATGCATTTGGGTACATCCTCCACCAATTTATGGAACAAAATCCAGAAACTACGCCCCATAAAGGGGCTCCACTACAGGAATGTTC
>CAZQSC010000234.1:0-3258 GCA_964595705.1 uncultured bacterium
TGGCTGGTAAGCGACTGCTTCGGCGACCAGAAGACCACTATATCGGCCCAGACAGCCTGGAGATTTGAAACTGATCTGAGGGCGGCTGAAGTGAAGGTGTTTGATCTTGTCAGAGAGGTTAATCTTCTTTGAGCCCGGAGCTGTAGAATTAGTAACTGATTAGCCATATTCTATACGCCTGATTTTCCAGATTCGGAGATGTAGGAGGCGTCTCCAGACGGCGACGGGTTCGGCCCCGCTTCTCCTTTCTGAGATTCAAAGATATTAGGGAGAAAACAGAGTTATGACAGGCAAAGAAAGGATGCTCGCTGCCTTTGGTCACGGTGTGCCGGATATGGTGCCGGTGGAGCCGGGGGTTGATATTGACGCCTTAGCCAAATGGTCAGGCCGGCCCTTCTGGGAAATCTACCAGGATGCTAATGCTTCTATGTTGGAGCTGGAACCACAGGCCGCCCGCAAATACGGCTACGACCTCTGGGCCTACTACGGCCAAATTGAAGCAAAGCATCCTCCTGTCGAAGGAGTTACGGTAGAAGAAGAGATGGACAGGGAAGAAGAGAAATGGACTAAGAGAATTACCACCAGAACCCCTCTGGGCACCCTGACCGAGACGATCGTCTATCCCCGGGATGACTGCGCCTGGCAGATGGAGAAGAAGATCAAAGATATCGAGCGTGATTGGCCCCGGCTCAAGTATATTATGGGAGAAGACTGGCAGTGGGGCACGGAACTCATTGGTTATGACAAAGTGGGCGATTTGGGGGTGTATGGACTGACTGTCTCGCTTCCCGTCGATTGGTGGTACGAGCAGCGGGATGGAGGCACACAGCAGTGCATCTTTGACTACCTTGACCATGAAAGAAAGATGGAGGAGATCATTGAGTTCTACACAGAGTATGCGATTGAATATGTGAAGGCTGCGCTCCGCGCCCGGCCTGATGAGATCATGCTGGCCGGTTCGGCCTCTTCTCTGAGTATCATCTCTCCCCAGATCTTCAGGAAATATAACCTGCCTTTCATCAAAGAGGCTACCCGGCTCTGTAGACAGGCAGGTATTGTCTCCCATCTGCACGTCTGCGGCAAGTCGAATGCGGTGGTACGGATGATGGCCGAAGAGACAGATCTGGACGTGATGGAGCCCTTGGAACGACCGCCGGGCGGTGATGTGGACCTGCGACAGGTAAAAAAGGACTTTGGCAAGAAGCTGTGTCTGAAGGGCAATGTGAATACTTTCATTACGATGAATAAGGGAACACCTGAAGATGTAGAATGGGAGGTGCGGGAGTGTCTGGCCGCAGCTATGGAAGGCGGCGGCTATATGCTCTCTTGTGGGGATAGCTGTGGTCGTGATATAAACATCGAAAATATGGAGACGATGATCAGGGTGGCCAGAGAATATGGAAGGTATTGAGATTCGATATGGGCAGGGAGGAGGTTGGCTATTTGATCCTTTCTGTTTCTGGCGGAGGCTGTGAGATCAGCTGCTTCTATGGTGAGTCGTGGGAGGAGGCGACAGGCAAAGGCTTTCCACTAACGAGGAGACAAAGGCGGCGTTAGGGGTATATCACTATCTATAATGAAACCCTAAAGGGAGGAAAGGAGAAACTTGAAAGCAGCAGTTTACGTAAGCCCTAACCAAATTGAGGTAAAAGACATGTCTGATCCTTCTCCCGAAATAGGAGAAGGGCTGGTAAAGGTGCACTATGCGGGTATATGTGGAACAGACCTGTCCATACTGGTAGGAAAACATCCCCGGGCCAAACCTCCTCTTATTTTCGGCCATGAATTTTGTGGTCAGATAGTCGAAGTGAATGATCCCGAAAACCAATCCAATCTTGTGCCAGGAGATAAAGTTGTATCATTCCCTCTACTCTCTTGCCTCCGGTGTCTCGCTTGCCGAAGCGGTAATGAACATATATGCCGAGACTTAAAGCTGATCGGTATAGACCGAAATGGTGGTATGGCCGAATATGTCGCTATCCCTCTTAATTTGCTGTTTAAGATTGAAGAATTAGATCCAGTGGTTGGTGCTCTTATCGAACCCGTGGCTGTCGCCGTACATTCAGTGCGGGGAAGCACTATCAAGATAGGAGACAAAGTTTTAGTTGTGGGAGCTGGGCCTATTGGCTTCCTAATTTCTCTTCTCTTGCGGTATTCCGGGATAGAGGGTGTGATCATCTCGGAGAAAAATTCCTTTCGTAGGCAGAAGCTATCTGATTTGGGCTTTGAGGTAATAGACCCGCAAGACACAGATCTAATCCAGCATGTATTAGGTTCTACTGACGGTGAAGGGGTAGATATACTCTTTGAAGTCAGTGGGGCAGCACCGGCAGCTTTGCAGATGACTGAATTGGTCAGACCAGGGGGCAAGATAATCCTGGTAAGTGTATTCAAGGCGGTGACAGCCGTTGACCTAAGGGCGATCAACTTCAAAGAGATATCTCTGCAAGGAACGCGAGTCTACACTCGTCTTGACTATGAGAAGGCCATAAAATTGGCCGCTTCTAATAAAGTACCCTTGCAGCAAATAATCACTCACCGTCTGCCCTTGACTGAAGCAGCGAAAGGCTTTGGACTGCTCAAGGAGCAAGAGGAGGTAATTAAGGTAATAATTGATTGTCGATAGGTGCAGAGAGACGACAATAATTATCCTTAAACAACAGGGAGGTATAATCGATGGAATGGATCGATATCAGCCTGCCGATTGAGACAAAATATCCAGCCTGGCCCGGGCATGTCCCATTTACTCTTGGATACAAGACTAAGATTGAAGACGGTGCAGAGGCTTATAATACCTATTTTAAAATGAGCTCTCACTTCGGTACACATATTGATGCCCCCAGGCATTTTATAGTTGATGGCCAGACTATTGACACTATCCCAGTCAATTTCCTGATTGGCCCTTGTCGAGTATATGAACTGAACTGTAGAACCGCTATAAGTGAATCTGATATTAGAGATCTTAACTTTGACCAGGTGGAACGGGTTATATTTAAGACTGCCAACAGTCAGAGGATACATGACATTGAATTTCACAGGAATTATATAGGGATGGACACTTCAGCCGCTCATTTTATTGTAGAGAACGGCATAAGGGTCTTAGGTACAGATTACTATTCGGTTGCACTATTACCAGAGGCTGCCGAAGTGCATCGAATACTTCTGGGCAGTGGGGTGATACTTCTGGAGGGTTTGGACCTCAGTCGCGTAGAGGAAGGGGATTATGATCTAATCGCTCTGCCCATGAAGATAATCGGT
>CAZQSC010000235.1:0-3193 GCA_964595705.1 uncultured bacterium
ACTATATTCCGGTGGTTTAAGGATACATTTTCCAGATTTTTTGTGAAAGTTTAGTCACTAAGATAGGGTGTAATCAAGCCGATGCGGGAATGCATCGGGAATGCATAAAGAAGCCGCCTAAGCCGGCCTGTTTCATCTCCTGAATCTGTCGCCTCAGTTCCTGGGAATCCAGATCGTCGTTCCAGGACCAAAAGGGAGCTAGGCGATATCTACGGTCATCCCCAATCACCCCCCAGTTGATATTTTCTGTGACTCTATCCCTCTGATCACATTCCATAAGATATTCTCCTAACCCTCCCGTGACTTCGCTTCAAACTGACTCCATTTGCCCGCTTGAACCAATCGTTCCTGAACATCTTTTCAACGCTCGGGATCTAAGCGGAAGTGATGAAGCTCACCTGAAGGGAGAAAATCCCTCTCTCCGTTGATCAACATCCGTCGCTGTTTGAGTCTAAAGGTCGGCATAGTTGTTTTCCAATTCTAAAGCTTCAAATATAGCATTTCCCATTACCGGAAACAACCTAAAATTTCACCCGGGGTGTAATTTCAACTGTGGACATAGCTCAGCGCACCGATCTCTCCATTTAGGGGCAAGATCTCTTGGCACCGTTTTAAAGATTAACCTTGACAGGCCGTGTTTTACACCCTAATTTAGTGGTTAAATCTGGTATGTCAAGTTTTAAAAATAAAGGTGTAGAGTAAAGAGGGCCGTTGAGTTCACAGTAAGCTTAAAACCCAAGAGAGCGGAGAGATCAGAAGATGGGCAAGAAATTTATTAATGAACTTAAAGTGGGAGAGAGTCTTGTCTCTTTCTTTGCTGTAAGAAAAAAACAGCTAAAAAGCTACAACAGCAATCCTTTCTTAGTGTTGGAGTTGGGAGATAAAACTGGTCGAATAGAGGCGGTGTTGTGGGAAGGCTTTCAACAGGTGAGCGAGGAGATTCAACCTGGAGATGTGGTGAAAGTGAAAGGGACGGTCGTCAACTACCGGGAAGGGACTCAGATCAGAGTGGAGAAGATCAGAAAGGCCCAGGAGTCAGAGTTTGAACCCGCTGATTTCCTTGAACACTCAGAGAAGGACAGCGAAGAGCTGTTCAAAAGGTTACTGGCAAAGACCGAAACAATTCAGAATCACTATTTAAAGAGCGTGGTGAAAAGTTGCTTTCTTGACCAGCACCTCGCTGTTAAACTCCGTCAGGCTCCAGCAGGTAAATTGTGGCATCATACCTACCTGGGTGGGCTGTTGGAGCACACCCTTTCGGTGGTTGAGATATGTGAGAAGGCAGCGGAACAATATCCTCTGGCCAATCGAGACCTTCTAATAGCTGGAGCGTTGCTCCACGACATCGGTAAGGCCGAGGCTTACCAATGGACCACTTTCATCGACTTCTCTGATATCGGCAGACTGGAAGGGCACATCGTCATCGGCGAAAAAATTGTTACGGAGAAGGCCCAACACATCCCCGACTTTCCTGAAGAGCTAAGGATGAATCTCTCCCACTTGATCTTGAGCCACCATGGTAGCTTAGATAAAGCTTCCCCAGTAGTACCCATGACCTTAGAGGCCATCATCCTCTATTACGCCGATGAAATGGATTCGAAGGCAGCAGCGTTCTCACAGATTATCAAAAAGGAGGGAAGAGAGGGAAGGCGATGGAGCAATTGGGTCCATTTGATAAACAGATTCATCTACTTAGGCCAGGGGTCTCGTTCGGAAAAAGAACCAGCAGAGTAGTAGGGCCTTTAACTTTTTAGATTCTGTCGAAAAATGGAATCTCGCAGGACACCTGACCGCAACCAACCGAATTTGAATCAGACTTTGATCCATCCGTAAAAAGTTACATTTCCCCTCCCCTGTGGGTACGAGAGGGTCTCAGACCTTATTTGATAGAATCTTTTTATTCAGCTCTTCTTGCTATCTTGCAAGGCTACTTTTAGAACTTCGTTGATGTTTTCTACAAATATGAATTTCATCTTCTCTTTGACTTCTTGGGGAATCTCTTCCATATCTTTCTTGTTTTTCTCTGGTAATATCATCTTTTTTATCCCTGCCCTGTTTGCCGCCAATACTTTCTCTTTTATACCCCCCACAGGTAACACTCTGCCTCGGAGGGTGATCTCTCCGGTCATAGCCACATCCGGTCTGACAGAGGTGCCGGTCAGCAATGAGACCAGGGAGGTAATCAGGGTCACACCGGCCGATGGGCCATCCTTGGGGATTGCCCCTGCTGGTATGTGAATATGGATGTCATAATGATTGAAGAAATCCTCAGGGATTTTCAGCTTCCCGGCATTTGCTCTTATATAACTTAAGGCTGTTTGGGCAGATTCTTTCATTACATCGCCCAACTGGCCGGTTAAAGTAAGCCCTTTCCTGCCTTTCATCTTTGTAGATTCAATAAAGAGTATCTCCCCGCCTGCAGGCGTCCAGGCCACTCCTGTGGCTACACCTGGTTCGCTAGTTCGTTCAGCTACCTCGGAGGTGAATTTAATAGGACCAAGAAGCTCCCCTATTCTTTTCACGGTTATCTTCCGAGGGATTTTTTTGCCCTCGGCTACATTTCTGGCGATCTTGCGACAGATGTTAGCAATTTCTCTTTCGAAGTTGCGCAGACCTGCCTCACGGGTGTAATTTCGGATTATCTTCTGGAGGGCTTCATCTTCGAACTTTATCCGCTCTCCAGCTATGCCATGGGCTTCCAATTGCCTGGGTATAAGGTAGCGCTTGGCAATCTGTAGTTTCTCCTCTTCGGTGTAACCGGGCAGCTCCAATACTTCCATTCTGTCTCTCAAGGCCGAAGGAATGGTGTCCAGAATATTGGCAGTGGTGATAAACATCACCCGGGATAGGTCGAAAGGGACATCCAGATAGTGGTCAGAGAAGCTGTAGTTCTGTTCTGGGTCAAGTACCTCTAACAGGGCAGCAGAGGGGTCGCCCCGGAAGTCTGCCCCCACCTTATCGATCTCATCCATCATAAACACTGGATTGTTCGAGCCAGCCTTTCTTATGCCCTGGATTATCCTCCCTGGCAGGGCGCCCACATAGGTGCGTCTGTGCCCGCGGATTTCAGCCTCATCCCTCACCCCTCCTAAAGAGATGCGGATAAACTTCCTGCCCAGGGCCCGGGCAATAGACTTGCCCAGCGAGGTCTTCCCTACCCCGGGAGGACCAACAAAACAGAGAATAGGTCCCT
>CAZQSC010000236.1:0-3192 GCA_964595705.1 uncultured bacterium
CAATTAGAATTCCCCATAAGAAGAGTCCATATTGAAGCTGTTATTGAGGTAACCTCTATGCCCAATCTTGAAGGAGGGGGTGATGGAGTGGTTACTGATAAGCAGGTAAGGAGGATGACGAGAATGGTGGAAAGGGGAAAGACGAAAGTATTGGCGTCATTGCAAACGGGGATGGATAGAAAGACAGCGCAAAAGTACCTGGAATTGGGAAGGCTTCCCAGTGAAGTGGCGAAGGGGCATACCTGGAGAACCCGAACAGATCCATTTAAGGAGGTGTGGGATGAAGTTGTTGAAAAGCTGGAGGTATTTCCGAGATTGGAGGGGAAGACCCTTTTTGAGTTTTTGCAGCGTGAATATCCAGGCAGGTTTGCTGATGGGCAGTTAAGGACATTACAGCGCCGAGTGAAGAGATGGCGGGCACTTGAAGGCCCTGGAAAGGAAGTGTTTTTTCCTCAGGAGCATCATCCAGGGGTACTGAGCGAGTCGGATTATACTCGGATGAGCAAGCTTGGCATAACGATCCAGAGACAGCCGTTTGATCATATGGTGTATCATTTTGTCTTGACCTACTCGAATTGGGAAACCGGAAACGTGTGTTTTTCAGAGAGTTATGAAAGCTTGAGTGCCGGGTTGCAAGATGCTTTATGGAAGTTAGGCGGTGTTCCAAAGATTCACAGGACAGACAGTTTGTCTTCTGCTGTGAACAACTTAAATGAGAAAGAGGAATTTACTTTACGTTACAAGGGTTTATTGAAGCACTATGGGTTGAAAGGTCAGAAGACGCAAGCTGGAAAAGGAAATGAAAACGGAGATGTGGAGCAAGGTCATCACCGTCTGAAAAGGGCATTAGATCAGGCACTATTGCTCAGGGGAAGTCGAGACTTTGAGAGCCGTGCGGATTATGAGAAGTTTCTGAAAGAGATGTTTGATCAACTTAATAAGGGTCGCCAAGGTCGTTTTGGTGAAGAATTGAAGGCCTTGAGGGCCCTGCCGGCGAGGAGGTTGGAAGACTGCAAAAAGCTGCTGGTCACAGTTGGACCAAGCAGCACGATTCGGGTTTTGCACAACCGGTATTCAGTTCACAGCAGGTTGATTGGGGAAAAAGTACAGGTGCGTGCATATGCGGAATATCTGGATATCTGGTACGGACAGAGGCGTGTGGATCGGCTTCCAAGGCTTCAGGGCAAGGAAAACCATCGGATAGATTACCGGCATATTATTGACTGGCTGGTGAGGAAACCCGGAGCCTTTGCAAATTATCGGTATCGAGATGATCTGTTTCCTACAAGTCGATTTCGCATCGCTTACGATATCTTAAAAGATGAAAGACCTGTTAAGGCAGACCGGGAGTATTTGAAAATACTGCATTTAGCGGCAAAGGAATCCGAGTCGGCTGTAGATAGAACCCTTGGAATGCTGCTTGACTCAGAGTCTCCAATCAGAGTTGATGAAATTGAAAATCTGGTTTGTCAGGCCCAGCAACCTGAGGAGGTCAAAGACCCCATTATCGTTGAAATCAACCTGCAAATTTATGACAGCCTGTTTGAGGAAATGGGGGTGGACCATGAATAAGCCGTCTGTAAAACAGCAGATTGAACAATATTGTAGGGAGTTACGTCTATCTACCATTCGTGAATGCTACGAAGATGAGGCCCACAAGGCAGAGCAGGAACAATCAAGTTTTGCCGAATACCTTTTAGAAGTGCTGAGGCAGGAAAGTGAAGTACGATTACAAAAGCGGACTGAACGTTGGTTGAGAGAGTCCCGGTTGTCTTTAGAGAAGAATTTGGAATCATTTGATCTATCCCGTCTTCCAAAGAAGGCGGCGCATCAGGTAAAAGTGCTGAGAGATGGTTCTTTCTTAGGGAGGAAGGAAAATGTATTGGCTTTTGGCAATCCTGGAAGCGGGAAGACGCACCTGGTATCTGGCATCGGCCAAGAACTGATTCATCGGGGTTTCCGGATATATTTTTCTGAATGTCGTTTTCTGGTGGAGATGCTGCTTCGTGAAAAAGGGGAATTGAGGTTGGAAAAGAAGCTGAAAAGTCTCAAGAAGTACGATGCACTGATCCTTGATGACATTGGTTACGTTCAGCAGAACAGGGAAGAGATGGAGGTGCTCTTTACCCTTCTTGCTCAGCGCTATGAGCGGGGCAGTGTGATGATCACCAGTAACCTTCCCTTCTCCAAATGGGACATGATATTCAAGGACCAGATGACGACAGCGGCGGCAATAGACCGGGTAGTTCACCATAGTGTTATTCTTGAATTGAACATCCCGAGTTACCGAATGGAAGCTGCCCAGGAAAGGATAAATAGGGAATCGGAGGAAAGGAGTGCTAACTAACGCTGACAAATCCACAGAAGGGTAAAAAGGGCGTTGAAGGATGAGTATTGTACCATTGTAGAAAGGGGCAGCGGTGTTCTGTTCCTGGCCTCTATGGATATCATTGACAGATGGCTGAACGGAGACAAGGAGAACTCTAAAAAGCAGTGCCACAGGGCGAGAAGGGTCTACCATCGTCTGTGCCATGAGTATGGATTCCAGGGGAGTGAGCGTGCAGAGAGAAGATATGTACATGATGCCAGGAACAGGCTGTAGCTTGATGTTGGCTATGTATTTATCCCGCTGGATCCTGAGCTTGGTTTTGAGGCGCAAACGGACCAAGCCACTTTTTGAAACCTCTTGACAGATTCCAGTTTGAGGCGGCCCAGGATTTTGATACCCGTTTAATCAGGGAACCGGCAGACGGCCGATACATAAAGGAAGATCATAATGTCATATTCCTTGGGAGGAGCCGGACGGGTAAAACACATTTACCAACCGGTCTTGATATGGCGGCTTGTGGTCAAGGAGCCCGCACTCGATTTATGACCGGCTGCGGGATTGCCAATGAACTGATTAAGGCCTGGAACTGAAAAATCCTCTCACGGCCAGAGAAACTCTATGCAGGCTATGGCCTCCTGATCATTGACGAACTCGGGTATGCCCTCTTTTCCAAAGAGAGCGCCGGCCTGCTGGACCGACTCGGATAATGAACTGCGGTTGGCAGATTTATCGGCTGAAACAGAGCCTGGATGGCATAAGCACGAAGGAGGAGGAAAAAATCGGATAATTCAATAAACAAAAAATCCGACGCGGGCCGTCCCCGGTTCCTGGTAATTCCGGTCGCCCTACGGGCTCCCTTCATT
>CAZQSC010000237.1:0-3133 GCA_964595705.1 uncultured bacterium
CCTTGACATTTACATAGGATATTCATATATTTAGATATTTGCAGCAGGGCGTGTTTGCCGTTCGCCTTCCCAATGACAACTATAACAGCTCACCGACGCACATTGTAGACCCACAGCTGTTTTAATTTCGGAGATTAAGTTTTATCAAGTCGGTAACAGGGGAGGGTTAACATGCAGCCTAACTCTGACAGTTGATTTACTTATACGAAGCATTACCGAGGCTGTGCATCCGCTAAAGATAATTCTTTTTGGCTCAGCCGCCCGGGAAGAAATGCATCCAGACAGCGACATTGATGTCCTAGTAGTGATGCCCGAAGGGGTTCATCGCCGGCGAACTGCACAACTTTTATATCGGCAGATTAAGGGATTAGGGGTTCCTTTCGACATTTTAGTAGCAACACCTGATGATCTGGAAAAGCATAAGGATAACATTGGTCTGATTTATCGAGCTATTCTGCAGGAAGGAAGGGAGATATATGCCGCCTGAAGGCCGTCTTCCAGGAAGTCCCGCGGATTGGTTGCGTCATGCTCACAGCGATTTAGAACTCGCTCGTGTGGGACGAGCAACTAAGGTCTTGCTTGAAGGGCTTTGTTTTCACGCCCAACAGGCAGCGGAAAAGGCCCTGAAAGCGGTACTGGTTGCTAAGGTATCCCTTTTCCTAAAACCCACAACATCAGGACACTCCTTGATCTGTTGCCGCAAGGCATCATCCTCCCACCGGAGGTAGAAGATGCCGCAAGTCTCACTGACTACGCTGTCATTAGCCGTTATCCGGGTGATCTTGAGTCTGTCGAGGAAGAAGAATACTTGGAGGCGATACGATTAGCAGAAGTCGTTGTCCACTAGGCTGAAGGAATTGTCCAGCAGTAGGCGGAGCTCGTTAACCAGCCTCTAGGCAAAATGGGTCTTGCAGGGAAATCCGACAATCGCATCAAGCTGATGTGGGTTCCCCTGCGTTCCCAGCTCGGTGTGGATGCCATCATCCGCATCGACTACAAGAATTTACCGAGGTAACTAGCCGAAGATACTTGTCTGAGACGCCTTGAAAAGGTAAGACGGCATTGGAATACTCTTAATTGAAGCCTCGTGTCCCTCAGGAAGTGGCTAATCCAGCGTTTTAGCTTCAACCCTGCCAAATTCTCGTCAGTTTGTTGAAATTCGTGTGGATTGACAACATCCGCAAGGAACTTGGTCAATTTTCACTCATTAGGAGTCTAAAGATGGATAACTCAGCAGATATCTTAGAGATAAAAGATCAGCGACTAAATTTGTTGGTCGCCGATTTCTATATCTGTGGATACTGCAAGATAGTAGATAGGGACGATAAACGAGGTATAGTTGGTCATCCTTGTTCCAATTGCGGGAAACCAAGCCCTGGTGGAATGTGGTACTTTCCAGTACAGATTCATTCTCTGATCAACTTGATGCAAGAGCAGTATCATCTTCAGCCACCTACCAATACACAAAAAAGATACATCCTTGAGGCCGAGGAAGTCCCTACACACCAAATCGGGGTGATTATTCTTTTTTGTACTTTATGGGAAGTTTTGATAGACCATTTTCTTGTAAACCTCATGTCGGCTCTCAAGCTTCCAGAGAGCGTTGCTGAGAGGCTACTTGCGGATCACAAATATAGGGATGGTCGTATAGGAAAACTTTTCCCAAGCCTAACTGGAGATAAGTGGGCAGATATCATGGCAGAATTAACCTCCCAGAATGAACTGGATTTCATCGAGACAGAGAAATTTTATCTTCGGGTCAGGGATGCTCGAAATGAATTTTTACACAAGGTAATAGCTGGGCGATCGCCGCCCAAATGCCGGAGCAGTGTCTTCGCAACCTCTGGCCATCCATAAATTTATTTGTTTCCTTGCATAATCACTATGTTCCAGAAATATATCGTGAAAATACCTCACAAAACCCCTAATAATCACATCGGGTGGAATGCTCCACTTCGATACTCATCCTTCACGCCAAGCCGTTAGATGGATAATTTCTAATGCGAATACACTAATAACTTATTACCTTAAGATCTCTTCAACCAAACCATCAATTTCTTTCAACTCATTTTTCAGCATCTGGCGCACTATCCCCCGCAATTTGCCGATGCTGGTTGTCTTACCTCTCCCGCCGCCTGCCAGCCACTGCGCCACCTTGGTGCTGCATTCCTCGCCTAATTCCGCCAACCGGCGGTGCACCGGATTCGCCGTATCGAATTGGGGAATGGGCAGCTCAAGAACCTTTTTATGAATGTCACGTGGTCCCCACAAGCCACGACTTTGCAGCGGCTTTATTGATTTGTCAATTAAGGGAGCATTGAGTATAGCCACTAAAAAGAGTGCTTCCTGCCGGTTACTTAGCTCGTACAAATAAGTCTTATGATCAGCAAGAAATCCATGTGCTACGATCCGTTGCTCATTAATTTCAAATTCGATTGGCTCGTTCTCAACAACCGCCGCCGTCAGAAACGTGCCCGAAGTGTTGTAGATGACCCGATACTTCGCTTGCGGGTTCTGTGCTGTCAGTCCGTGAAAGCGGTCAAGCCGTTCGTAAATACTCATTTGACTAGCTTTTTCCCCACGCCGTTTAGTCCACTCTTCTTCTGTCTTTTCCAACCACCGGGCCAGATTTAGAAAACCCCGCCTACGAGCCTCGTGCGCGTCAATCAAGTTGTAGTGGTCCCCTTCAGGCTCAATCGGCAGTACCACCAGGCGGTAGTCAAGATGTCCAAACGGGAGCAGGTCGGTGGAGAGAAGCGTTGCATAGAGAAACCGACTCTCAACCGTGCCTTTGAGATATACACTTTTGTACGCGGCCTTCGCCTCCCGTCTGGCTCTGGCAGCGCTCTCCAACGGCGGCAAATCAGGATTAAACCCCAACAGCGACGGCTCCACCTGAACAAACCAGAACGAACGAGGCACAATCGTGGCGCCCTCAGCAAATCGCTTCCGGTAATAACTTACAACCTGCTCCTCTGTAACTTCGCCTGTCGCCCAGAAGGAGCGCCTGCCCCGGGTGTGCAGGGCGAACTCCACCTCCTCAATCGCCAGTCCTCCCTCGGCTTCCTCAAGGCTGGCGTTTTTGCGGTCGAGCCTGCCAGTTAAGATTTGCCCGGCGACGGGGTATTCCATC
>CAZQSC010000238.1:0-3036 GCA_964595705.1 uncultured bacterium
GATAGACAAAATTAAAATACTAAACTTACCCCACAAGATCGCAGAACATTGGCTGCATGAATAGTGATGCATGAAACGTAAAACGGAAGGGGGAAAAGATACGCTTTACACTTTCACAGATTGCGGACTTCTGGGACTCTGCGATGAAGACTATGAAAATAATTTTGTTCGGAGACTCACTATCGCTGGATAAACTCACACTTTATCAAGGTTTTCAAATACCAGCACTAAACTTCCTCTACCCTGATCACCTGAGTCGAAGCTTTTACCACTGGAAGCTTGTTAATATTATCGATCGCCCTGCGCATAGCCTTCTCTTTGGCCTGATGAGTCATTATTACAATAGGAACACTTCCCCCTTGGTGTCTTTCTTTCTGAATAACTGACGCAATACTTATGTCTTCATTAGCAAGAAGACGAGCAATCTCAGCCAAAACACCTGGTTGGTCTACCACAGTGAATCGAAAATAATAGGGTGTTTTTACTTCCTGCATAGGAAGAACTTCCAGGTATTCATTAGTAGGTGATATCTGATTTTCCGCAAGTGAGAAGTTCTGAACCCCTTTCTGAGCTATTTCAATCACATCGGCCAGCACTGCACTGGCAGTGGGCATCTCTCCTGCTCCTTTTCCATAAAAACCTGAGTACCCACCGAATCACCTGTAAGCTCCACTGAATTAAATTCGTCTTTCACATCCGCCAGAAGAGTCCCAGAAGGAATGAGTACAGGGTGCACACGAGCTTCGATAAAACGGTCTAATCGTTTGGCAATTGCCAACAATTTTATAGCATAACCTAATTCTCGAGCATATTCTATGTCCCGTGATGTAATTTTTTCAATCCCCTCACAAAAGATATCTTCTACCGGAATGGAAACATTGAATCCTACCCTCAACAGAATAGAAAGCTTTTGAGCTGCATCAAGACCACTGATATCCAACGTGGGGTCAGCTTCGGCATATCCTTTCTGCTGGGCCCGCGCCAAAGCCTCCTTAAAACTACTTTCTTCTTCAGCCATTTTGGTTAAAATGTAATTTGTGGTCCCGTTTAGTATTCCATAAAGTTTCTGGACACGATTAGCAACTAAACCCTCTCTGATAATCCGTATTATGGGTATGCCAGCACAAACACCTGCTTCAAAATACAAATATGTGCCGTTTCTTTGTGCCACCTGTAAAAGCTCTTCACCATGTTGGGAAAGCAAAGCTTTATTAGCGGTAACCACACCCTTTCCTTGCTCCAGCGCCCTGAGAATATAAGTCCTGGCAGGTTCTATTCCTCCAATCAGCTCAATTACAATAGAAATATTGCTATCGTCAATTATTTGATAAGCATCTGTAGTCAAAATCTCAGCAGGCAAGTCGATTCCTCTGGGAGTAGTAATATCCACATCGGCGATTCTCACCAATTGGAGATCGAATCCCCTGCCGTAGGAAAGCTCTTTTTGACGACCCAAAAGCAATTTGGCAACCCCTCTCCCTATTGTTCCCAAACCTATCAATCCAACCTGAATTTTTCTTTTCATGCTTCCTCCTTATTGCTCGGAGATAAACTCCATTAGCTCACCATATTCCTGAGGCTAAACCATTGCCAAGTAAATTTACACACTACGGCCAGCTAATCTGAATCCGGGTTTCCATATCCAGGTCAAAACAAAGGTATACCCTCTTGTGCTTCATGCACCAGGTATTGGATTTCAAAGGAGCTTGCAGCTGCCGCCTAATAAGTTCTTGACTTGTTTTCCAGATCCTTAACTCAGAGGAACTTCCGGAGACCCGAAAACTCACTGTGAAGTCTTTGCAAGGGAAAAGCGAGCGCAGTTGGAGGTAAAAATTGGCCCCTTCTTTCCCCACCTTGATCTCAATACACTGAGATACTGCCCAGTAAAGTGCAATATCACTGACCTTCATCCACTGAATTTTTTCACCGAATACCCGGTGTAATCGCCCAGTTACCTCTCGCAGGATATCGAAACCCAGATAATCCTCTTTTATCATCCGCCACCAATGATGATGGAAGACCAGATAGCTGTCGGCCTGGTAAAGCTCGGCCAGACGCCCCTGGTTACCATTGGCGGTGAGATACTGGTCCGCATAATGATTTATCTTTTCCGTCCTGGGTTCGTCTTCTATCGCAGGGTCTATCACATAATCACCATAACCGCTGACGATACTTACCACTGCCTGACGCTGTGCTTTGTCCACCAGAGCAAGCCGAGGGAATAGATATCGGGACTGAGTGTCGGTGTGCAGGAAATACCAGGTAAGGGAGCGGTTATTAACCTGCTGTTGCGCCTGAAGAATCGCCCGGGCATACTCTTTTTCCACCTCTTTGCCAAAATTAGCTGGAGAAGTGACGCCTGTAGCTTCCAGACCGGCATGCTTCAAGATTTGCAAAGCACGGGCGATATAGGGGGTGAGGGTCTCCGCATTCTGGGTCTGCGACCAGATGTGCTCGGCCACAGAGGGATAGACAAACCCCCCAGTTTCTAAATCCACCACGGGATTGTGGGTAAGGATTTCCGGCGTAATGTCGAAGTTCGGGGCGATTTGGTTGCTGATCTGCTCCATCAGCCTCCGAATGTGTCCCGGCCGATTGCCCTTCAGAGCCTGATCCAAAGTCTCCGGAAAAGTGTAGGGCATAACAGTGAACTTGCCCCGGATGCCGGTTTCCTCCACCAGCGCGGCGAATTCGTTCACAAACTCCGAATAGATGGGCTCCCCCGGTGATGAATCGTCCAGAATCAGTGAAACTGGAGTTTGAAGCCGGGGCTTTTCAACACGAATGTCAGTTATCATTTGCACATCCTCTAACGACGCGTTGCCTGGGCGCCAGGTCTATTCAGATAGCCCCCAACTACTCAGGCAAACCGATGAGTAAACAATTAATATTTGAGTTCTCCACCAGAATAACTGTTCAGGGCAACTATAGTCATGCGCACTTGAACTTCAACATCACCATAGGAGGGCTCTCCAGAGCCCAATTCTATCAGCGATTGGAGACGCCTCCTACACCTTCTCTCAAGGTAGAATGTAG
>CAZQSC010000239.1:0-3029 GCA_964595705.1 uncultured bacterium
CAACAGAGGCTACTACATGCTTTTCCTGTGTTCTAACAATTCGTCTCTTTGCGGCTCCCACAGGCAGGATCCGCCAGAGACTAGCCCGAATTCAGTTTCACAACCCGCCCTTCGAGCGAAAGCGAATTGCTAAGCCCGCTAAACGACGCTCTTTCCTGTTCCGCAGGCTGAGAACAGGAAGAACGTGACTGCTATTAAGCAGCCATTGCCAATTCAGTATCGGCAGTTATGATTTTCCCATCTGTTTTACGAGGCCGATGGGACCTCGGCATGCAACCTCTGCCTCAACTATCCCCGTCGAAACCTTGTCGCCCCCGGAGATCCGAAATATTTACTATCTAACCCCTCCTTTTAGCGCCGTCGCAAGATCGCGCCTGAGACTTTCCTTTTTCAGGCTCTCCCGCTTATCGTAGAGATGCTTCCCTCTTGCCAGTGCCAGCGAGACTTTGGCAATACCGCGCTCATTGAAATAAATACTCAGCGGAATAAGGGTGAATCCGCTCTGCTGAGTCTTCCCAAGGAGCCGTTTGATCTCCCGTTTATGAAGAAGAAGCTTTCTGCGACGCTTGGGATCATATCTTTGTGTACTGCTCTTACTATATTGACTGATGTGAACGTCATAAAGGAAGACCTCGCCATTCTCCACTTTTGCGTAGCCATCCTGAAGGCTGACCTTACCTTCGCGGAGAGACTTCACCTCCATACCTTCCAGCGCGATACCGGCTTCGTAGACATCGACAATATGATAATCGTGCCGCGCCCTTCTATTCGTCGTGATGGTCCTAGTCACACCAGCCAATTTTCGCAGGTTTTTGACCCCGCATTTGCAATTTCAGTTCAGCAAGCTTTAGCGGCGCCTCAATGTTTCTTTCTGTCAGCAAAGTCTGCTTCTCTCCGCCGACAGAACTTAGAACCTCTACACAAACCTATTCGATTCCTATGTATAATTATATCACAGATCCGACGATCCGGCAAGCAGAGAACCCTGAAGGGAGGGCTGTTTAATTTTCAGGTTCTGCCTTCCTATGATGCAAATGCTACTCAACACTAACTGACATAAGTCATGGAGAAAAGTTGTCAACCTGTTCATATCCTGTATAAGTGCCATGTTATCACTGTCTCTGGACATAGAGAGAAACAAATCATGATAATATTACACCTGGATTCCAATCAATTCCAGAGCCATTCCTGGTTTGGCGGCAAACTCACGACAGGCAGCAGCAATACTGGTCTTACCTGCACTGCGCATCAATCCAATGACTGTGTTGCGAATCGCTGCCATAACCCGGGGAGCATTCCCGCAGCGTATCTGAGAATGGTCTTCACCAAAGACTACATCCCTGACCCAATGACTCCTGTTCTCTATATGCCAATGATGACGAACAATGCTCATCAGTCGAGATGCATCGGCTTCCTCCTGGCTGAGACTTGTGATGCCATACACTGTCTCTTCCCGAACTTCTCCAGTCTTCTTGATTGTAGCCTTGCGAGTCAGTTCGAAGACCTGCTCCAATCCCGGCCAGTCACTATAACCTGACAGTTCACCACTGACTGCCAAACAACGCTCCTCGATCCTGCCATGACCAACGTCCAACGTCTTAGCAGATGACCTCTCCAGAAGATGCGAACAAAGCCCATGAAAAACTGTCTTAACATCATCCAGTAAGCCTTCCTGGTTCTCTTTGACTATCATCACATAATCTCCACCCCTTTCCTTGATGGTACTGGCTACCTTCCGTTGAGTGAGAAGCGCATCCATGGTTACTACCCGCCCCTCTAAGACCAGATTCCTGAGCATTTCATTAACCACTCCTATCTCGTTGGTCTTGCTGTCTACTCCGCTCTGTGCCAGTGTTAAGCCCAATGCATGACCTGCAGCAGAGAGAAAGTGGGACATTTTAGAGCCTTGCTTGCGACTGCCCCTGGCTGTCTTCCCGCCCAGGGCTATGTTGTCGTCACCTTTAACCACTCTCAGCAGATTCTCCGCCCATCTGCCTATCTTCTCCTCCAGAAGCTTCACATCGATTCTGCGGAAGATAATGGAAAAGGTGGCTGCACACGGACCATTTTTGTGAGTGAAACCCGGGGCTTCCATGAATTCTTGTCCGTAGTTGCGACCCCATTCTGAAAAAGCCCTATAACTTTTATAGCCGCAGAGCATAGCCACACAAGCCAGTGCCAGTATGGACTTCAGTGGATGGCGTTTACCTTTTGCTTTGCGAAAGTCTGGTATTTCTGCTAGAATATCTATCGATGGTGGACATTTCTCTTCCATTATATCACCCCGTTCTATCTTGATGGCTATAGTTAGAAACCACAGACACCTACGGGGTGATATTACATTATCTCAAGGGCTTCTGCAAGAATTAAACAGCCCTGTCTGAAGCTCAGTTTTCTTGCCTTTATCTTTATGGAAAGGAGCTATATGAGAGATGGCCAAACCGATCAGACCGATACCGAACAATGCGGAATGCGAAAGGATCCTTAAAAGTTTCCACTCAGGGATACTGGTGATGTGCCGCGATGAAGAACCTTACGCGGTGCCGATTAACCACGCTTACTCAGATGGAAAGTTGTATTTCCACTGCGCGCCTACCGGCCGGAAACTGGATATGATCCGTGCAAACCCGCGCGTTTGCTATGTGGTCAACAGGTACTTCGGCGATCCGGAGCACCTGGCGGACGGCGTGAGATGTCACGGTGATTGGGAAAGCGTGATAGCGTATGGCAAAGCGCGAGTGATCGATGACCCGGAGGAACTGCGCGAGGCTTTCTCAATTTTTATGAACTACTATGGTTCAGCAAACTACGAACCAGGCGAACAGGCACTGCGGACAACCAGAGCAATTATCATTGAGGTGGAGTCTATGACAGCCCGGCGAGAAGTGCCGCATGAAGGATTTGACCGAAAGACGGGTAAGGGCGAAGTGGACATTGATTACTGGTCATGGTCTCCGGGGGCTTAGAGCACAGCATGCCCGGGATAATATCGAGAGATGTTCGGGTGTGAAAGAACGCGAATCCAGACC
>CAZQSC010000240.1:0-3016 GCA_964595705.1 uncultured bacterium
AGATATACGATATGTTTGCCTTCACCTGTGCGCATCGGACTCTCCCCTTCGGCACTAGGATCAAGGTGACCAACTTAGAGAATGGGAAGTGGGTGATAGTTCGGGTTAACGACCGCGGACCTTTTGTTGAGGGAAGAATTTTAGACCTCTCCTATGCGGCGGCGAAAAAAATAGGCCTGGTGGACACCGGGATAGCTAAGGTGAAGATTGAGATTTTAAAGCCCTAAGTTTTTTGAAACTTAGCCCCCAACTTCTTCGCTCTCCTCACCACCACCCAAACTAAAGCTATCCCCAGCACTGCTACGCACAACTTCGAGAATAGATTTCCCTGGCGGGTGAAAAAGGTCTCTCCCCTTCTCAACAGGAGGGTATTTATCAGAATTTTAGGGGTAAAAATAGGGGTTGCCTTGGAAACCCTCCCATAGGGGTCAATGAACATCGACACCCCAGTGTTGGCGCAGCGGGCGATGGCAATCCGGTTTTCAATAGCTCGAAACACGGCTATCTGGGCATGTTGGTAAGGACCAGAGGTTCTGCCAAACCAGGCATCGTTGGTGATATTCACCAGAAACTCTGCCCCCCGAAGGACAAATTGCCTAGTGAGCTCAGGAAATATCGACTCAAAACAGATCAGCACTGAAAATTTACCTTTGGGGTGCCGAAAAACTGTAAATCGCTTCCCCATCGAGAAGTCACCAGCCCTGAAGGCAATCTTCTTTAAAAATGGAAAGGTTTCCGAAAACGGCATCCGCTCACTTCCAGGGACAAGATGTATCTTGTTGTAGCTTTGAACCGCCCTCTCTCCCGGCTTAAAAAGAAAAGCAGAATTGTAAAACCTTCCTGTCCGGAAATCATAATCTGGCGAACCAGTGGGGATAGGGGTTTTAACCGAGTCACAAAAGCTGTGGAGCCTCCTCCGATACTGCCCCTGACGCATAAGATAGCAGGGCGTTGCCGTCTCTGGCCAGATAACTAGGTCAGGCCGATAGTAACAGGCCCTGAGGGTCATCTGCTCTAAGGTATCGAAACTGATGGGAAGCCCCTCTGGTCCCCATTTAACATCTATGGGAATGCTGGGCTGAATTACCGCCACCTTAATCCCTCCCTCAAGCCGCTCTTTGGGAATTACCCTCCTGCCATAAAGATAAGGCACAACGAACAACAGAACCAGAATAACAACCAGAGCATAAAAAAGCCTCTCCCCTACCCTGACCTTTTTGAGGCCACCCTCCCCAAACAAACTGTAAAAACAGACGTTGATGGCCACAATCCAGAAGGAAACCCCGTAGACACCGGTTACCGAGGCAAACTGAATCAGCGGAGTATATTCCGTCTGGGTGTTGCCCAGGAGGGTCCAGGGAAAGGCAAGCTCTCCAAAAGAACGGAGGTATTCGATAGCTGTCCAGAGGAAAGGGGCCAAAAGAAGACCTTTTGTACCCCAAGCCTGGGTGACCAAGTTGAGCAGCAGAGCAAACAGCATGAAAAAAAGGGAGAGAAAAAAGACGGAGAACAGCCCCCCAGCAAGGGTAGGCCAACATATCCAGTAGACGGTACCGGCATTGAACACCAGGCCAGCAACAAATCCGTAAAGAAGGACATCTTTGTGCTCGTCCTGAGGGAAGAGCAAGAAGAAGGAAACAAGACCTCCGTAAGCTATAAACCCAAGCCTCAGCGGTGGGAAGGCCAGGGACAGCAGTACCCCGGAGAGTACCGAGAGAAAAAGATTTCGTCTCTGCATATAACTTAATGTTGTGTAATTTCTATAAGTCCGTAAAACCAGATCCTTCGTTTCGTTCGGGATAACAGAACATCAGGACTGCCACTTTTCTGAGCGGAGCCCTTCGCACTGGCAAGGCCGACCATAAATATATCTGTTTTCCCCCGAAAGTCAAGCTGCACTTCAGCCAAGAACATCTTTCCTCTCTGGTCAACTTTAAGGCCGCTCTTACAGAGAATTCACAGAGGAAGCTCCCACCGGGTGAGATTGCTCTTGACTGAAGAGAATGGATGCATTATTTTATTAACCTTTGGCAATTTTTTGTTTTTGCCTAACCACAAAGCCTCCAAAGAAGGCGCAAAGCTCGCCGAGAGAACCGATTCCTGTACTCCAATAGCTGTATCTACTATTTTTCGACAATTCATTCTCACTCACCTATTTACCTACGATACCTTGCGCCCTTGGCGCCTCCTCTGCGACCCTTGTGGTTAAATCCCCAATGGGCCAAGAGGTCAATCTGGGTTAACAGATATGAAAACTTTATCTTACGACATTCTGGTTATTGGCGGAGGGCCAGCTGGACTGATGGCTGCCCGAAAAGCTGCTCAGAAAGGAATCAAAACCCTACTGGTTGAAAGGAGAAAGCAGTTCGGCCTGAAGGTCTGTGGTGAGGCTGTATCAGCCGCCACCTTGGCCGAAGCAGAGCTCTCCCCTTCAGAGAGTTTCATCTGTACCGCAGAGATCGACCGGGTATTGGTCTACGCTCCCCAAGAGGAGAAAAATGCAGAGATTTCCGCCGGAAGCATTGGATACAGCGGAGGTTACATACTCAATAAGGCGGCATTTCTAGAGAAGATGGCAGGATTGGCCCTCCAGGAGGGAGCAGAGATATGGATGGGCGCTGTAGCTAAGCAACTGATCCGCCACGATCTCTTATTCAGATGCACAATCATCACCGATGAAGGGGATCTGGTGGTGGAGGCAAAGATAGTTATAGGTTGCGACGGGGTAAACTCACTGGTGGCCAGAAGGTTCTTTAACCGAGAGAGCTATAGGCTAATCTCCTGTGTGCAATACCAAATGGCCAACTGCCATCTGGTTGACCAGAGGGGCCTGGAAATATTTGTGGGCAATAATGTCGCCCCCGGCGGTTATGTGTGGATCTTCCCTAAGGGTGAAGGTCTGGCCAATGTCGGTATCGGAACTCAGGGGACGCCGGCCAGAAGGTGTCTAAACAGATTTATCGAAGCCCATCCCCAAAGGTTCGAAAAAGCTCAGGTCCTAAGCATAGGAGCTGCA
>CAZQSC010000241.1:0-2993 GCA_964595705.1 uncultured bacterium
AGGCAGAAGGGCTGGATAGACTTTTGAGCTCTTTTAGCGAAGGGCTTGATGCGGTCATTAGCATTGAGGTGGCCCCCAAAGTACTTGTTCGGCGGCTCTCTTCCCGGAGGGTTTGCCCCTCTTGTGGGCAAAATTATAATCTGCTTTCCTCACCTCCCCAGAAGCCAGGCATATGTAATCTATGTGGAACCGAGTTGGTTCAGAGAGAGGACGACAAAGAGGAGACAGTTATCAATAGGCTAAGGGTCTATGGTGAGCAGACCGCTCCTCTGAAGCAATTCTACAGAAACAGAGGGCTTCTGAAGCAGATAGACGGTCAAGGCAGCGTTGAAGAGGTATTTCAGCGTATCATAAAAGCTCTACAGTAAAAAAATCACGGGGAATCGATGGCCAAGAAAGAAGAACCCATTCAGGTAGAAGGAACAGTGATTGAGGCCTTGCCCAATACCTGTTTCCGGGTGGAGCTGGATAACGGCCACAGAGTTCTGGCTCACATATCAGGGAAGATGCGGATGCATTTCATAAAGATACTCCCTGGAGACAGAGTGGTGGTTGAGCTTTCACCTTATGACCTGAGCAAAGGACGAATTACATACCGGTACAAATAAGCTAACGTGGCAGGATGTTGGTTTGGAGGAGAGTTCAATGAAGGTTCGAGCTTCGGTAAAAAAGATATGCGCTCACTGTAGGGTGATTCGCAGGAAGGGTGTGGTGAGAATTATCTGTAAGAACCCAAAGCATAAACAGCGACAGGGAAAATAATAAAGGAGGGTGGTTTTGGCAAGGATTGCAGGGGTGGATCTCCCACCTAATAAAAGGGTAGAAGTAGCGTTAACCTATATATATGGTATTGGCAAAACCTCAGCTAAGAGGATACTGGAGGCGACTCAGGTTGATCCTGATATCAGGGTGAATCGTTTAACCGAGGAGCAGGTCAGCAAACTTCGGTCAACCATTGAGTCGGAATACACCATTGAAGGGACCCTCCGGGGAGAAGTGTCACGCAATATTAAGCGATTGATAGATATCGGTTCATATCGAGGATTACGTCATCGAGTAGGGTTGCCAGTCAGAGGGCAGCGGACCCATACTAATGCCCGAACCCGAAAAGGTCCTCGAAGGGCTATCGGCAGAGGGAGAAAAGGGTAACATTGATCTAGACAGACTGAGACAGCTGCATTGATCTAGACAGATTTAAAACAGATCCTATAATTGGTTATTGCCCAGTTTGTATCTGTTTGCATCAATGCCCAGGAAAGGAGATGGAGGAATATGGCTTCACCAGGGGCAAAAAGAAGAGGCAAGAAAAAGGAGAAACTGGCTGATTCTTCGGGGATTGCCCATATCAAGGCAACCTTCAACAACACCATTGTCACCCTTACTGACAAAGATGGAAATGTGATTATATGGACAAGCGGTGGCAAGACAGGATTTAAGGGGGCAAGGAAGGGCACGCCTTTTGCTGCTCAGCAGGCAGCTGCAGCAGCGGCAAGAGAGGCCCTGGCTCTGGGATTACGCAGAGTAGAGGTGAGAGTCAAAGGACCAGGAGCAGGAAGAGAAGCAGCAATTCGGTCGCTCCAGGCTGCCGGGTTGGAGATATCGGCGATTCGCGATGTCACTCCTATACCCCATAACGGATGCCGACCACCTAAAAGGAGGAGAGTGTAACTGAACTATGGCCAGATATAGAGATGCTGTCTGCAAATTGTGCCGCAGAGAGGGCAGTAAACTTTTCTTGAAAGGTGATCGCTGTCTCACCCAGAAATGTGCCTTAGAGCGAAAGGCGTATGTCCCAGGTGAACAGGCACATCGGATGACAAGAAGACTGTCCCAATATGCACTACAGTTAAGGGAGAAACAGAAAATAAAGCGAATATATGGACTTCTGGAAAAACAGTTTAAAAAATGCTTCCAAGAGGCTGTCAGAGAGAAAGGAATCACCAGCGAGAATCTTCTCCGTCTGCTGGAGTGTCGCTTAGACAATGTGGTCTATCGGTTGGGATTTGCTCCCTCCCGAAGAACAGCACGACAGCTAATAAGACATAGACATTTCATGGTCAACGATAAAATTGTCGATATCCCCTCATATGAACTGTTACCGGGAGATGTGATTAAAGTGCGTGACAAGAGCAAACAGCTGGAAGTGATAACCAATACCCTTAAGAAAGCCGGTAGGGGAAGAGAACTTCCCTGGCTGAGCGTAGATAAGGCAAATCTATCCGGAACATTACTCAGCCTTCCTACCAGAGAAGAGATTCCAGTTGCGGTAAACGAACGTTTAGTGGTTGAGCTTTATTCGAAGTAGGTTCATAGTGTATTCCTAATGTCTAATCTCTGCGTAGTTTCTCCTATACGTCTTATCCCTATATTCACAAGAGGTTTAGATTATGAAGAGAGATTTCTGTATGCCGAGGCGGGTGGAGATCGATGAATCCACCCTAACGGAAGATTATGGTAAATTTATCATTCAACCATTAGAGCGAGGATTCGGGGTTACGCTCGGCAATGCCTTACGGCGGGTGTTGCTGTCGTCAATCAAAGGAGCTGCCGTTCAGTCGATCAAAATTGACGGCATCTACCACGAATTTTCCATCATTCCTGGGGTGGTGGAGGATGTGACCGAAATAGTACTTAACTTGAAGGAGGTGTGCTTTAGACTTCACGACACCGACTCTAAGAAGATCATTATAGAGAAACAAGGCAGCTGTGAACTGTTGGCTAAAGACTTGGAGGTAGACTCTCAGGTAGAGGTCCTTAATCCAGATTTGCACATTGCTACCTTAGGTGAAGGTGCCCATCTTCGGGCAGAGGTCACCTTAGCCACAGGACGAGGCTATGTCTCCTCTGAAGAAAACAAACTCCCTGGTCAGCCCCTTGGAACCATAGCTGTAGATTCCATCTTTTCACCTGTCCGAAAGGTGAACTACAGGGTGGAGAACACCAGGGTAGAGCAGAAGACAGATTACGAAAAACTGACCTTAGAAGTTTGGACG
>CAZQSC010000242.1:0-2992 GCA_964595705.1 uncultured bacterium
AAGGACTTTTGAAGTCCTCTATCCGTGAGGATAACCCCGTGCTGTTCATCGAACACAAGATGCTTTACAACACCAAGGGAGAGGTTCCCGAAGGAGAGTATACCCTTCCTATTGGGGTTGCCGATGTTAAAAGAGAAGGCGAGGATGTGACGGTGGTTGCCTACTCTCGGATGCTGCTTTTTGCCCTGGAAGCAGCCAAGGAGTTAGAACAAGAAGGGATCAGCATTGAGGTGATCGATCCCCGGACACTTCTGCCCCTGGACATCGACACCATTGTGAACTCGGTGAAAAAGACCAATCGGGCCATAATTGTGGAGGAGGACTGTAGGACCGGAGGAACGGGGGCAGAGATTGGCATGCAGATTGTGGAGAACGCCTTTGATTACTTAGACGCCCCTGTGGTGAGGGTGGCAGGCGCCGATGTGCCTATGCCCAAGAGTCCAGTGTTAGAAGAACTGGCTATCCCCAGCAAAGAGAGGATCATAGAGGCGGTGAAGGAGCTGGTGGGGTGAAGGAGATCCATTTTGACAAAATTGTCCTTCCCTCAGAAGGGGAGAAGATTCAGGTAGCGGAAGAGAAACTTGTGGTGCCTGACCGTCCCATAATCCCCTTTATTGAGGGAGATGGTATTGGCCCGGACATTATGAGAGCAGCCCAGGGTGTGTGGAACGCTGCAGTGGCCAAGGCTTATGGAGGCAGCAGAAAGATCGTGTGGCTTGAGCTGTTTGCCGGGGAGAAGGCTCTGCAAAGATACGGAGAGGTTCTGCCCCAGGATACCTTTCGGGCGATTGAACACTTTGTGGTGGCCATCAAAGGGCCTTTGACCACACCGGTGGGAACAGGTTACCGCAGCCTCAACGTGGCCCTAAGGCAGAGACTCGACCTCTACGCCTGTGTCCGGCCAGTAGCCTATCTGCCCGGTGTTCCCAGTCCGGTGAGCCACCCGGAGAGGATGGACATAGTGATATTCCGAGAGAACACCGAAGACGTCTACGCAGGCATCGAATGGCCCAAAGGCTCAGAAGAGGCCCATAAGGTTATCTCTTACCTCAACAAGGAATTTGACCTCCACATCCCACAGGACTCAGGGATAGGGGTGAAGCCTATCAGCCAGCGGGCAACCCAAAGGCTGGTGAGAAAGGCCATCCAGTATGCCATCAGACAGGGTCGCCGCAGTGTCACTATAATGCACAAGGGGAACATAATGAAATACACCGAGGGGGCCTTCCGGGACTGGGCCTACCAGGTGGCCAGAGAAGAATTCCCCGAGGAAACCATCACTGAAAAGGAAGTTCAAGAGAAATACGGCGGAAAAGCGCCGCCGGGCAAGGTGGTGATAAAAGACCGAATTGCCGACTCGATGTTCCAGCAGATCCTCACCCGCACCGACCAGTACGATGTGATAGCCACTTCCAATTTGAACGGCGACTACCTCTCCGATGCCTGTGCTGCCCAGGTAGGGGGATTGGGGATGGCGCCAGGCGCCAACATTGGGGACCTCACTGCCCTGTTTGAGGCTACCCACGGCACTGCCCCCAAATACGCTGGGCTGGATGTGGTTAACCCCAGCTCGCTCATCCTCTCCGGCAAGATGATGCTGGAGTACATCGGCTGGCAGGATGCTGCTGAGCTGATCCAAAGCGCACTGGTCAAGACGATCCAGCAGCGGAAAGTGACCTACGATCTGGCAAGGCAGATGCAGGATGCTACCAGAGTTGGGACCTCCGAGTTTGCTTCTGCGATTGTGGAGAATATGTAGAGAAGCTCTTCCAGGGCAAAAAGGAGTTTTCGGAGAATAATAAAGACGAAAGAAGAAAGACGAGAGAGGGAAGGACAAAAGGAGCTCTACCAATAGCGAAGCTTCTGCTGCCCCTCTCTTCTCTTTCTTCTTTTCTCTCTCTTATAGAAGATTGGAGTGGCCCAATGAATAAAGTGAGCATAATCGGCGCCGGCCAGGTGGGTGCGGCAGCAGCGCTTTTAATCGCCCAGAAACAGATTGCTAGCCTTCTCTTAGTAGATGTTGTTCCAGGACTTGCCCGAGGGAAGGCCCTGGATCTGTCTCAGGCTGCCCCTGTGGCGGGCTATGGAGTGAGGATAGCAGGAACAGAGAGGCTTTCAGAGATTGAAGGCTCCAAGATCGTGGTGGTCACCGCCGGGGTGGCTCGCCGGCCAGGGATGTCCCGTTTGGATCTTCTGGAGAAAAACGCCTCTATCGTCAAGAGTATTGCTGAGGATATCGCTAAATATGCTCCCTCCGCTGTGGTTATTATGGTAACCAATCCTTTGGACCTGATAACCTATCTGGCCTGGAGGATATCAGGCTTCCCTCCCCATCGAGTCTTAGGACAGGCCGGGATACTGGATGGGGCCAGGTTCAGCTACTTCGTGGCCCAGGAGCTTGGGTGCTCGCCTGAGGATGTCTCCGCTATGGTGTTAGGAGGCCATGGCGACACTATGGTTCCCCTGCCTCGTTACACGTGTGTCTCCGGGGTCCCCATAACTGAATTGCTTCCCCCCGAGAAGATAGCCCAGTTAGTTGAGCGCACCCGCAGGGGTGGGGCAGAGATAGTGGGGTTGCTCCGGACCGGCAGTGCCTCCTTTGCCCCCGGAGCAGCAGTAGCCCAGATGGTAGAGGCGATCCTGGAAGACAAGAAGCGTATACTCCCTTGTTCTGCTTACCTTCAGGGAGAATACGGGGTAGAGGATGTCTATATGGGGGTGCCGGTGAGACTGGGGGCTCGGGGGGTAGAAGAGATATTAGAACTGAAACTGGCCCCTGAGGAACTTAAGGCCCTGCGAGCATCGGCAGAGCTCTACAAACAGGGGATTAAACAACTAAACCGTATCTTGAACCCAGATTCGGAAAACTTATGAAAAATAAGAAAGACATATCGTCCCTAAAGGGACTTCGAATAAATGGCCAGTCTTATTTGCTACCAACATTTTGTCCCTATCGGGACAGACAAGAGTCTCGTTAGAGACGACATGTTTA
>CAZQSC010000243.1:0-2923 GCA_964595705.1 uncultured bacterium
AAATTCCTTGGCGATGTGCAGATCTCAAGGATTGACAAAATCGCCAGTCCACTGACTGAAATTGCAGATCAGTTTTCTCCCTTTACGATGAGCCTCGCCGGTATGGGCGCCTTTCCAAACCCGCGCAAGCCCAGAGTAGTCTGGGTAGGGACAGAAAAGGGAGCCGATAAGCTGGTCGAACTTGCCAGATCTGTCGAATCAGCTATGCGGCGGCTGGGTTTCCCGCGTGAGAAGCGTCCCTTTAGACCGCACCTTACTATTGGACGGATACGACGTCTTAAAAACCCGCAGATTACGACTAAAGCCCTGGAGGAATCTGAGGTCGGACCGCTGGGGGAGTTCCTCGTTGAAAAGATAAGCCTCATCAGAAGTCAACTGGACCCTGCAGGTTCAATATATACCACAATAGCGAAAGCGCCATTGAAGGGAATTAAATAGGTTCAGGGATCAGGTAGAGCCTGAAAATTGAACAGCCCTCAGGAACGGGAAAAATCATTTGACTTTCTCCTGGATAAAATGTATAATGGGCGAGCAAGGGAATATGGCATCTCTTTGCGCCGTTTCCTGTAATCTATTGTGGTAATCTGGGTCTTCTTCTTTGGAGGAGGTGAGCGAGGTCTTCCCCCCGAAGAATGTCTAGTAAAATGTTGCCGGTCGAATTGCTTGACAAAGCATCGTCCCCTATTGCATTGCCACAAGAGCAAACAAGCATTTCCTGTGTATCTGACACATCCGAGGAGAAGTCTTCAGTTGATGATTTTCAGGAGAGAGACTGTATTAATATATACCTTCGCGAGATAGGTAAAATATCACTTCTAACCCAGGAAGAGGAGACACAGCTCTTTCAAAAGATCAATTCCGCTGGAGATGCCGCCCGGGGGGGCGCAGATGAGCAGCAAATTCATGAGGCGAAGATCCGGGTGGTGGAGGGAAATCTGCGTCTGGTAGCCAAGATTGCAATGAGGTATCGGAATCTGGGACTGCCGTTCCTGGATCTGGTTCAGGAAGGAAACGTCGGTTTGATGAAAGCTGTGGAGAAATTTGATCCAGGAAAAGGATACAGATTTACCACTTACGCTACATGGTGGATACAGCAAAGTATGATGAGGGCATTGACCGATCATAGCAGGACAATCCGACTACCGGCGCACATAGTGGAAAGGCTTGGCAAGCTGAACCGTAGCAGGGAGTGTCTTCAACAGAGGAATAGTGAGCAACCCACTATCGAGGAAGTGGCGGAAGACCTGCGGCTTCCTGTTGAAAAGGTAAGGCAAACTCTTGAGTTGGCTCAGGGGCTTGCTTCCCTGGATACCCCTCTCGATGACGGGGAAGACAAAAACTGCTTCATGGATCTTATCAGGGATGAAAGCGCTTCATCCCCGGAAGAAGATGTACTGGCGAAAACCATTAGCGAGCAGGTAAACGAAGCGCTGGAGACTCTCCTGCCACGCGAGGCACAGATACTCAGACTGCGTTTCGGGTTGGGTGATGGCACCTCACACACCCTGGAGCAGTTAGGGCGTATATTTGGTATTACCCGGGAACGGGTGAGGCAAATAGAGAAGAAGGCTCTTATGAAATTGCGCCATCCCAGAAGAAGTATAAGACTTAGAGATTTTGTGGAATAGTCTGCCTCAGCAAGTTTTAGAAAACATTTTGAACTTTCCCAGTGACACAGGCATCCTTGCCTGTGTTATCAGCGGAGCAGGCAGGGATGCCTGCTCCACCAATTTATGTAAGTAACTTTCGGCAATGATCTTTTTTCCCGGTATTGGTAGCCGCAAGCTTCCAGCTTGCGTCCGGGCGCACCCGTAAAGGGTGCGGCTACCAGCAGAGGTCTAACACCTTTTCTTAAACTTGCTTACTACAACGAAGGTTCGACGAAAAATGTGGCTTAAACACACTCTCGTGCGGCAGACGGCTTCTTATAGATCCGCTTAATTAGCGGTTCTATGGTTTTGGCTCCATTGGGAAAACGCGAACCTTCGTTTTAGTATTATCCCACAAGCAAATTTGCGAAAACATTCTCTTTGTGATCTGAGTTGATGTTGCTTTAGATCTTCGGAAAAAGGGGGAACGAAATGAGATTTTTACCTTTGTTCATCATTCCTGTTTTTCTCCTGACGGCGTCAGCTTTTGCCAAGGAGTGGCTGGACGAGTTTGATAAGCCTGATTTGAACGAGGAATGGTTTAAGATCACGGACCGACCTGAAAAGCAAGGGAGCGTGACAGTAGAGGACGGTAGACTTCTGATAAACGAGCCAAACGGCAGTTTTGGACACCTGGTGACGGACGGACGTCCGCTTGTACTCAGGAAAGCACCCGAAGGGGATTTCAGTATAAGCGCGCTTGTCGATACGGAACCGCCGGCTCCGGCTGAAAACTACTGGATAGGTCTCTTTATTGTCGGCAAAGATGGTGACGATGCTGTGCTCGCCGAAAACTGGGCTGTCCTGACCATTGGTGGGAGCGCAGGTGAAAAGAAAGCGCTGATCGGAAGCATGATAAATAACTCATGGAACGACAAGGGCCACTTCGACATCCCCCCATGGCCAGTACATCTTAAACTGGAAAAGACCGGCAATCAGTATACGGGATACTACAGGGAAAAACCAACCGATCAGTGGACCAAAGTGGGGAATACGTGGGCTCACGATGGCATGGAAGAGCCTGAGCTCGTGGGACTTGGTTTCATCAATAACTGGGGTGGAGGACCTAACCTCACGCTCATAGTTGAGTATTTCCTGCTGGAGGGCGAAAACGTGATCCCGATGGCAGTTCAGCCAGCGGATAAGCTATCAGGCACATGGGGAGGACTCAAAGTTTTCCAGTAACAGGCCGATACAGGGAGCGAAGCCGGAGTCGATGGACATCAAGCAGTCAGAAGGCAGAAGCGCTCTACTCAAACATTATGGCAGTGTGC
>CAZQSC010000244.1:0-2907 GCA_964595705.1 uncultured bacterium
CTTCGACAGAATCACTCACACCATCAAATTCTAGGGCTTTGCCAAACTTTCCGTCTACCCATTTGGCTCCGTTGATCTTGCCTTCGAATTTAGATAGTGATGAGTCTTTTGCTACTGCCCCCTTGCCTTCATCGAACGACAGGGCCAAAACCATGGTCTCATCAACTGCCCCGTAGACAGCCGCTGAGCAGACAAGTAGCACCAGAACCGAAGTAAATATACCAACAGCCTTCATTGTTCTACCTCCTGAATGATTTTGAGGTACTGTAAAACAAAAGCCTTGTAAAACATCAGGAAACCATTGTATGATAAGCCACCGGTGACGCTTGGGGATGTACCCCCCTTGATCCCATCCTGAAAGGAGGTGGATAGAGTGATCCGAAACATTCATCGGTGGCTGTTAGTCATTCTGTATCGTTCTGCCACATGGCTTCGTCATAGAGCTACCATCTGGCAGAAACTCCTGCGACACGCTCTCCGCCCATACGCAATCAGGCATTACCGACCCAGATGGCCAGAAACTGCTAAGCCTGTAAAGCACTGGCAACAGCGTCTGAGAACAGTCATGGTCATTCAGGAGTCCAGGCCTTCCACAAAGTCTTATGCAAGATATGTGGCCTTCAGACTGCACCAGAGCTCCCCAGGCGGAAGCCTGAGTTCTTCTGTCCCTACTGTGGACGTGCTCTTGAGAAAGTCAAAGAGCGCAAAGACTTTGATGTACACAAGTGCAGAAACAAGCGCTGTCCATACAGACATAACAAGAACCTGAGAGCAGAAGCTGTAAAGTCGGGCTCCAGCCCAAAGGCAATATCCTGCATATACAGAGATTTCCATCTATCTCTGGATCAGTTACAGCTTCTGCATCCACACAAACCCGGGGTGGACTTCGCTCAGATCCGCCACACCACAGCTTGTGTGGCTCTAGCCATCACCTTCCACATTCACATGGGTCTTTCTCTAAGAGAAACAGCTCATTGGCTGAAGCAGTTGTATGGACTGCCAATCTCTCACCAGACTGTAGCCAACTGGACACAAAGTGTTGCTTTCCTTCTCACTTCCACCACTCAGGTGACATCAGATTCAGATGTCATTGTGGGAGATGAGACATTCATCAGCATAGCTGGTGAAGATGCTTTCTGGAATGTCAGTTATGACCCAGAAAGTGCCAGAGTGGTGGTGCACCATGTCAGTGTCAGAAGAGACACAGAAGCTGCAGTCACACTGATAAAGGCAACTACTGAATCAGCGCCTGACCCGAAAGCCTTTGTAACTGACTACCTGATCGGTGTTCGCCGATACACTATCACTCTATCTACTCCCACTGCCCTCCTCTCCTGACCAACTTGCCACTAATCTTTCATTCTTTAGTTGACAGTACCCCTCCTGATAACACGATGCCTCCGTGTACCTATCTCAATCTACCGGGTGGAAAGAGGGACCTTAGCCACGGATTGACACAGATAAACCCTGATAATGTATTCTGCCACAATCCAGACCGTTCCGCAAGGGAAAAATTCTGACTCTGAGGGCTGTTCAATTTTCAGGTTCTACCTTTCCATGATGCAAATACCACTTGACACTGACTGACATAAGTTATGGAGAAAGGTTGTCAACCTGTTCATATCCTGTATAAATGCCGTATTATCACTGTCTCTGGACATAATGGATTATTAGATTCCCATCCCGATACTGCATGCCACACCGCCCGGCCAGAAACAGGTGGGTACCGCAAGAGCCATAGCCAGCCAGGCTATACCACCCTGGTGCTTTATCCTTATCTCGTCTGCCTGAACCTGTCCCGGGTCTCTGGGTTGGTGAACCAGATGTTTTTTATGTTGCTTCTGACTTTGAACATGGTGTATGATGTAAGCAAGTTCAAAAAAATGTTTTAAACTTCTGCAAAACTTTTGTATGATGAAGAACCTGTTATATCTTTTATCTCTGCTGATAATACTTGTACCTTCTCTGTGCACCGCTGATATGATCAGGCTTAGAGCGACTGCGGACATCTGGCTTTCCAGTGTTCCAGGGGAACGTAATAGCAGTTCCGGCAAACACGCCAGGTTCAAGCTTAAGACTATACAGGAAATGGCGGCCATTCGCTTCGATGTCGCGCCGGCAAGAGGCCGCGAGGTCTTGAGCGCCAGGCTATTCCTTCGCCGCGCCAGCAATGACCTGTTGCGCTATATTCGAGTTTCCACAGTTAATCAGGACTGGACAGAGGGAACCGGGGAGATCCCGCACGGTCCGCCGGACGGCGCGACTTATATGTACGCAGATCATGTATCGAAGCGTCCCTGGGCATGGCCAGGCTCTTGCTTCGCAGACGTGATCATGACCTCTGGCAACAGCATAGCGACCTGGTCCGAATGTGAAAAACTGGAAGACGGCTGGATCTCGGTGGCACTGACGCCCGAGCTAATCTATGCTATGGCTGTCGGTGACACCGACGGACTGGCTGTGATGGATGGCGGGAACCCTTCTTACCACAATAACTATGTGCATAGTGTCCAGTCGGAAGGCAGTGAGCCGTATATTGAGGTGAAGCTGGGCCAGCCGCTCGCGGCAGTGCCTGATAATCCTGTTGTGAAAGCTGAACCTGCAGTAGAAAGGGCACATCTGAATGCCGGAGCGATTAAAATTACTATTGAGCCGGCAAAAGACGTATTCTGCTGGCGTATAAGGTTGAATGGCAAGCCGGTGGAACGCTGGCGCGTTAAGCATCCACAAAATGGGCATCCTACCGTTTTCTATCTCGAAGATCTGGTCCCTTTGCGGAGATACGAGCTAGAAGTGATTGCCGTTTCACCAAGCGGGCGGACCTCAAAGCCGGCCAGGGTACACGTCGTCGCTTCATCCGCCTTATCCCCGGGACCATCGCTGGGAGAATTCCAGAAGCCCTGTAGC
>CAZQSC010000245.1:0-2886 GCA_964595705.1 uncultured bacterium
TACCCTCTCCCTGAAAGGGAGAGGGAGCATTTAGGACTTTTTACGAATCAAACAATATTGATTTTGCATTGCTCATTTTGCAATTTTTCACAGATTTCTCCCGGCCTTCTGCTGCTTTTCTCCGGGCCACCAGCTTGTTTATCCCGTTGATGTATGCTTTGGCACTGGCCTCGATGATGTCGGTGGAAGCCCCTCTGCCGATAACAATCGCTCCGTCGTCGTCGATTTTGACGGTGACTTCGCCCATCGCCTCAGCCCCGCTGGTGACCGCTCGGATTGAATACTCTCTCAGGTTAATGGGAAGCTTCACCAGTTTATCAATCGCCTTGTAGGTGGCATCTACCGGACCGTCTCCACAGGAGGCCTCCTGGAAGACCTCTTCACCCATCCTGATCCTGACTGTAGCGGTAGGAACTGTGCCCGTTCCACTGGAGGTGTGAAGGTACTCAAGTTTATATCTCTCAGGCACCCTTCTAGTCTCGTCCTCCACAATAGCGACTAAATCCTCATCGAATATCTCCTTCTTCTTGTCTGCCAACAGAAGAAATCTCTGGTAGGTCTTCTCCAGCATCTCATCGCTCAGTCTGTAGCCCATCTCCTCCAGGCGGGCCTTAAATCCGTGCCTACCCGAATGTCTGCCCAACACCAGTCTGCTTTTCTCCAGCCCAATGGACTGTGGGGTCATAATCTCGTAAGTGGATTTCTCTTTCAGGACTCCATCTTGGTGGATTCCGGCTTCGTGTGCGAAGGCGTTGGCTCCCACGATGGCCTTGTTGGCCTGCACCTCAAGGCCAGTGAGTTTGGAGACCATCTGGCTGGTGCGGTAAATCTCGGTGGTTTCAACAGCGGTGGAGACCCCCATAAAATCCTGACGGGTATTTATGGCCATTACTACCTCCTCTAAGGAGGCATTGCCTGCTCTTTCGCCCAGACCGTTGATGGTACACTCCACCTGCCGGGCCCCAGCCTTCACTCCGGCCAGGGAATTGGCAGTGGCCAATCCCAGGTCGTTGTGGCAGTGAACACTCAGAGTTACCCGGTCGATGTTAGGCACCCTCTGGCGAAGCTTCCTTATCAGGGCACCAAACTCTTCGGGGATCATATATCCTACCGTGTCGGGGATATTTACGGTAGTGGCCCCGGCGTCAATCACTGCCTCTACCACCTGACAGAGGTAACCAGGATCAGTGCGGCCAGCATCCTCGGCAGAGAACTCCACATCCTCGGTGTATCCTCTGGCCAGCTTCACTGCTTCTACAGCCATATCCAGCACTTCCTGGCGAGATTTCCTTAATTTATATTTCAGGTGGATATCCGAAGTGGCGATAAATGTGTGGATTCTGGACCTGGGGGCATATCTCACCGCCTCCCAGCAGCGGTCGATGTCCAGTTTCACCGCCCTGGCCAACCCGGCGATGACCGGTCCCTTCACCTGCTGGGCAATCAATCTGACCGCCTCAAACTGAGCAGGAGAAGACACAGGAAAACCAGCTTCGATCACATCTACATTCAACCTTGCCAGTTGATGGGCTATCTGCAGTTTCTCCTCTATCCCCAAGGAGGCCCCAGGTGATTGCTCCCCATCCCTTAAGGTAGTGTCAAATATAACTACTCTGTCAGTGTCCATCCCATTAACCTCCTGATCACTGAAGCGCTAAAGAGACCTGAAGCACTGAAAAAAAGCGGGGGGAACTGCTTCCAGAAAGTTTAACAGCTCTGCGACTTTTTCTGTTTCCGCGGATCTCAGTCTCATTGTGGTCTAAGCCAGCTCATCATCGCTCGGAGCCTTCGGCCCACCTCTTCGATAGAATGTTCTTCGTCCTGTCTTCTCCTGGCGTTGAATACAGGGCGTCCCACCCGGTTTTCCAGGAGCCATTCCCGGGCAAAGCTGCCGTCCTGGATCTCCGCCAGAATTTTTCTCATCTCCCTTCTGGTCTCTTCAGTGATGATCCTTTTGCCCCGGGTGAGATCTCCGTATTCGGCGGTGTCGCTTACTCGTCTTCTCATTCCGGAGATGCCGTCCTGCTGAATCATATCGACAATCAGCTTTAGCTCATGACATACCTCAAAATAGGCACATTCAGGTTGGTAACCCGCCTCCACCAGGGTGTCAAATCCGGCTCGGATCAATTCGCTTACCCCACCACACAGCACCGCCTGTTCTCCAAACAGATCCGTCTCTGTCTCTTCTCGGAAGGTGGTCTCCAGCACTCCGGCCCGGGTGGCCCCGATCCCTTTAGCGTAAGCGAGCGCCAGTTGTTTCGCCCTTCCGGTGTAGTCCTGGGCAACGGCCACTAAGGCAGGCACTCCCTTGCCTTCCAGGTAGGTGCTTCGCACCAGACTGCCCGGACCCTTGGGAGCGATCATAAACACATCGATGTTCTTCGGAGGCACGATCTGACCATAATGAATATTGAACCCGTGGGCAAACACTAAGGCATTGCCCTCCTCAAGGTGGGATTTGATTTCATTCTGATAGACTACAGGCTGCACATTATCCTGGGTCAGAAGGACAATGACCTCTGACTGCTCTGCCAGCTCCGGGGTAGTCACCACGGTCAAACCCTGCTGCTCTGCCTTCTTCCAGGCTGGAGTACCGGGCAGTTCGCTGACGATCACATCTAAGCCGCTGTCCCGCAGGTTGAGCGACTGACCACTGCCCTGAATACCTGCACCACCGACAATTCCAATTCTCTTGTCTTTCAAAATCTCCAGGTCAGCGTCTTTATCATAATACATCTGCATTGGTCCCCTCCTGTTCTCCAGGTTGTTTAAGGTTAAACCTTTCCTCTGAATTCTCTGAGCATGGCCACCCTGCCGGTTCTGGCAATCTCTTTGATCCCGAAGGGACGAAGCATCCCAATAATGGCGTCTATCTTGGCCTTT
>CAZQSC010000246.1:0-2884 GCA_964595705.1 uncultured bacterium
AATGTCGAAGTGGAAGATCCCGGCACAACCTTCCTCCAGTTCCTTGATCTGCTCTTCTAAGTGGAGAAAGTCACATCACATCACTGAGGGGGCAATTATCACCTGGTTACCGAAATTCATACTGTTTGTTCCCTCAAAACCTCCCCGGACGAGCGGGTGTGAACAGCCAAAACAATTGTTTGAATCCCTCAACCAGCACTTTAAGCAAACGAAAAGGATAGACCCACAGAAGGGCATAGTGCCTTTCGGAAGGATAAATCTGAGCCATCACCTTCCGGCGAGGAAAAGCCGTCTCCGCCAGCAGTCGCAGGCTCTTGCCCGGATCATCAACAGACAAAGGAAAGAGCAAATCTCCTGCCCGCCCTATTTCCTGTCCGGCCAAGAGGCGACGGAGAAACTTCCTCTCGACGAGATTCAGAGAAACTCTCCCCACCTCATCATCAATCCCCTCTGGAAGCCTGATTTCTAAAACAGACTTAAGGTAACAGAGGACAAAGCAAAGGGGCTTGGTCAAGTTGAACTCTCGAGCTCTCTCCATTAGCGCAGGCCAATCTATCTCTCGGTGTTGCTGGACAAGCAGGGCTATATCAAGAAACCAGATCAGGCGAGAGAAATAATGCTTCTGCAAATGAACGGCAAGATAGAGGATTGTATCGCTGAGCGAAAGAGTTTTCCCCCCTCGGAAGTCGGGCAGAGGAGCTGCCTCAGCCCATATCTTATCGTTATTAATCCTCACCGCATACCTCAGGGAGCGAATACGGGACAGGTTGGCCAAATCGAAATGGATGTCTAAGACAACACTACCGTTGCTGAAAAAAGTGGGATGGTAGGGGAGTGGATGAAACTCTAGCTTTCGCAAGAGCATCCTCCCCTGGGGCCACTCTCCCTCCCTGATCAGGAGGTCAACATCGTTCATCGGCCTTGTGCCCAGAGAAGGATAGACCGCCTCCACTAAGGAAGCTCCCTGGATGGGCAACAGAGAGAGGCCTGCCTGCTCAAAAGCTGCCACTACCTGCCTCAGTTGATCCATCAGGTAGATATTGCGGGCCGCTATCTGGTAGTACTTCCACTGTAGATAGTCCATCACCTCCCCTGGCAAAGAGCCCGTAAGTCTCAACTTCTTGAAAACATAGTAGGCTGCCCCTTCTAGACCGTGGGCCTCACACATATCCAGATATCGTCCCCAGTCCACTCCTTCCGATAACAACCCAGCGATTTCATCCTCCCCATCAGGTTGACAAAAAAATCTCAACTGGGCCAGGATCAGCTGCTTTTCTAGCAACACAACCTTTTTTCACCCCTGTCTTTCTCTGTCCAACACCGTCTCTTTAAGGTTTTCAGTGGAAACGTACCCGTGTGTGCCCAAATTTGGGCAGACACATAGGTCTGCCCCTACGAATATGCGCCTGCTCCGGGTGACACAGAAAAAACCCGCAGGTCTTCGATCGAATCCAGCATCCCCAGAAAGGTGGACAATCCAGGTAACCTGGTGACTCTCCCGTTAGAATAAATTCTAATCGTCCAGTTGAAATGAAGAAGACCCTTCACTCTGGAGGTAGACAGATCCATAAGAACCTGATCTCCTTGTCGGAGCTCAGCCGGCTCAGGGCTAGGGAAAAAACGCTGATTCCAATGAGTTGGAGGCCCCAGAGGGGAATTTGACAGCAGAATCCCTGGAGCCAACTGGGCTGAGAAAAAACCACAGAAGCCGTGGAGGACTCCCCTACGTTGGATCCGGCATTCAATACTGGCCTTCAGCTGTGTCTGACTGTTGGTCCTCAGGTCTATCCGTTTCAGCTCCTGGGGATCGGAGAGGAGTGCTTGGGGCGAAAAGGCCTCTACCCAGGTGCTGTTGGTCAGATAGGCCTTCATAGGACGGTAATCGAAACCGTAGACATCCTCCCAGAAAGAGATGCTATCGTAGGTCTCCGGGGCTTCTACCGGAGCAATAAAGAGAGTTAATACTTGAGGGATCAGTCTGGCCCCTTTTTTCAGAAAGCGCCTCCGGGCATCAAAGCTCAAGGGCAGAATATCCTCCTCAATACCAAAGCTTCCCAGCAGCTCACAGACCATTAAGTCGGCCTGCTCCGGCAACTGAACATCCCTGGAATCACCCCTAATAAAACAGATCCGATCATCCAGATGGTTCTGCTTGGCGATCTGCCGAGCAGTCATCAGGATACTGGTCTGTTCTACAGCAAATACTTTTTGGGCTCCTGCCTGCAGGGCCCAGAAGGCTAATATACCCGTGCCTGCTCCCAAATCCAGCACTATATCCCCAGGAGCGACCCTCTGGAAAATAGCTTGCCGAAAGGCCTCCATTCTGATGTGATCCCTGAGCATCGGATAGTGAGAGTAGCTGAACATACCCTTTTCTCTCGCACTCACCGGTGATTTACCGCTTCGGGCTGACTATCGGCAGGGCTGACTGTTCTAAGACCCTAAGCTCACCTCTGCTATCATTCTTAGTGCCTCGCCTATCTGCTTAAACCTCAGATCAAAACACTCCGTCTCTCCGACCAGCCGGGTCACCAGGTCTATGAAGCAGTTGGCAGATGTATCAAAGTTAAGACTATTTTCGATAATTCTGGCGGCGGCCTCGGCCCTGGAAACAGGTCTCAGACAGGACTCCGCCGCCGGGTCGTGGTGTGGGAAAAAGATAAACCTCACTGAGGAAGGAAGGCCCACGGGATCGGGAGAAATATCAGTGAGATTGAAATAATAAAGCTTCTCTCCATCTAAGGGATTGCGATAGATATCCGCCCCCATCGAAAGCTCTAACTCTCTCAAAACAGAAAAGGCATAGCCTTTCACCACCGGACTCTTCGGAAGAGGTTGCATACAAGCCTTTTCCAGATCTACCAGGGTCACATCGTCAGAGAGA
>CAZQSC010000247.1:0-2757 GCA_964595705.1 uncultured bacterium
CTGCCGATAAAGCTCCTAGGACAGGCGTTGAAAGCACAGGCTTCAACAAGATCCTTTCTGCCCAGAATAAGCCCGCTGCTCTGCGGCCCTCGTAACCCCTTCCCTCCGCTGAAGATAACCAGATCCGCTCCCATATGAGTAAAACGCCACAGATTTTCCACGGGTGGAATTTGCGCAGCAGCGTCCACTATCAGCGGCACATCTCTCCGCCTGGCGATCTCTATTCCCTGTTCCAGAGGTACCAGACCTTTCATACGCGTGACGTTGTAGAAGTAGAGAATAGCAGCCGTCTTATCATTTATGGCCTGCTCCATATCTTCAGGGGAGGTTCCCGATTCCGTCCCGATCTCCACGAGCTTCCCGCCCGCCTGTCTGACAGCAAAATCGAAGCCGGTTCTGCCAAATTTATGAACGATCACCTCGTTTTTCATGCCGTCGGTGTAAGGCAGTCGCGCTCTTTTTTCGGGATCCAGACCGGTGATACACGCTGCTGTAGTCAAAACCAGGCCTGCCGCCGCACCACATGATATATACGCTGCTTCGTTCTTTGTCCATTCAGCGATCCTTTCCCCCACCTTCCGCTGAAGCTCGTCGATATCAACAAAATATCGAGCCGCCTCTGCCATCGCGTCCAGTACCTCCTGCGGCATTATAGAGCCACCCAGCGAGGTCACCGTAGCAAGTCCGTTCACAACCTTTCTGACGCCGAGTTCGTCGTATATATCCATTCTTCACCGCCTTCTGTGGTTCTCCTGACTTAACGGAGATTTTGCATAAACCAATAGAACCTTGTAAATAGATATTTTATATTTGTTTTTGTGAAATGGTACTTTTTGGTATCGCCTATTATGCCTATATTTGCAATCAGTTACCTTTACAAAAGTACATCTTTTTGCTACAATTGTGCAAAACCTTTATTCTCTATACTTTTGTCAAAGGAATTGCACAATGTCTACTACGAACATCAGGGATATTCTCGTTGAGTTTGAGGGTGAAAATCTAAGTAAATATGGGCTTTTTCCACTCTTTATCTGGTATCTGAATGATGTGATTCACTTGCCTGAGTATTTTGCACAAATCTCGGTGAACCGAAGACGGAATCACAGCCGAAAAAGAAGGGGCAGAAAACCCCAATACACTGATACGCAGATGTGCATGGGACTGGTAGCAATCTTCACTCTTGGTATTCCGCGTATCTACCAAATTGATAATCTATTGAGCACAGAAACAGAACTAGCGCATCTGATTGGCCTCCCACAGTTTTTTGATCAATCTACGGCTCATAGGTATCTGAATCGATTCGGAAAATGGCACCTTGAGCAGCTTGACCGAGTCAACACCCAGGTGCTTGCCGAACATGGAGAAAGTATGCGACAGGACATTGTTCTGCTGGATGTTGATAGCCAAACACACACTCTTGAAAGTCGAAAGCGGGAAGGTGCCGTTGTTGGCAAGAATCGCAAGAAACCTGGCAAACCTTGTCTCCAGTGGAATGTGGGCTTCGTGCGCGGTGAAGCAGTATCCCAGCGTCTGATGGCCGGAAACACCCATGGGATCAAGTCTTTGGAATGGATCGTCTCCGATGTTCAGAAGAAACTGGGTTGTTCTCCATCTATCCTTCGTCTGGACGGTGGCTATTTGTCCAAAGAGACTTTGAATTATGTAGTGGAACACCGCTACTACCTCTGCATGTCAGCCCGTTATGACTGGATACTTGCCCAGGGCATCCAGATAGATGAGACCAAGTGGCTCCGTTGTGATTCGAAGACCCGTCTGTATGAACTTGGGCTGAGTCGTGTGATTTCTACGTCACCACATCGCTTCCGCACTATATTGGTTGAGAAAGAGCAAGAGCTATATCCGAACAGTAAGAGCCAGAAAAAGATATTGCGATATGGGATCCTTGAGAAGTTACCTTTTTCGTCTACACCTGAGGAATTACATAATTTTTATCATGGTCGGCAAACTATCGAGCAATTTTTCAAGGAATCCACTGGGCCATTCAACGCTGGCAAAATGCCAAGTCAGGAGTTTCGGGGGAACGAAGCCTATTTGCACCTGGTCACTATTGCTGAAAATTGTTGTGTCTTCTTCAAAAAAAAGTTCTCCCTTCCCACTGGAAGGACGTTTCCATGTCTACCGTTAGAAACCGTATAATTCATCATGGGGCTTCTATTGAAACTACTGATGGAGTAATAAAGATCCGACTCAACAGGTCATTCCTATACCAGAGCGAAGTCAGAGAGACATTGGAAACTTTACGACAGCAGGTCAAGACTCAGCAAGCTGTATCTGATAAGAAACAACCTGAACCATGAAATGTACTTTTTGGACAATAAGACGACAAAGAACCTTGTATTCATGGGACTTTACAAAAAGTGCAGAAGACTGAAAAAGGCTTCAAACCCTTTTATAATCACTATATAGCTTTATGTGCAAAATCTCCGTTAAGTCTGAAGCTCTGGTATTTCCCAGTATGGTTCCGGGGCGTTCTCCCACTCTGGCATACTTATGCCTGTGGGGTCATACACGATTTTACCAGCCCTTATGGTCATGGCACACTCCAGTTTCTCTTTGCCTGTGAACTTCGCCTTGCCGCAATCAGAGAAGCCAAACGTTCCCTCCAGACGCTTCAGCACAGCAATATCCGCCTCCGCCCCTGCACTCAGAGTTCCCAGTTCTGGATGGCCTATCTCTCGCGCTGGCGTTACCGTAGATCGCATGATAACTTCCTGAAGTGGCATCCCCATGCTCAGA
>CAZQSC010000248.1:0-2755 GCA_964595705.1 uncultured bacterium
AAAAGTTTATATTGTTAATTGTACTATTTATTATTAGATGAAAAGTAAAATTGAACAAAGCAGTTTTTGGGAGGGAATACAGAAAGTATTTAGCATTGTTCCTACCAGGACAACATTGCCAATACTTTCCAATATTCTTCTCACCACCGAGGAAGGTGGCCTCAATATATCTGCCACTGATTTGGACATCTCTATCTCCACGAAAATAACGGCAGAGATCGAACAAGCTGGTTCCATAACTGTGCCAGCAAGAAAGTTTGCACAGGTATTAAGAGAACTTCCCAGTTGTTTACTTTCCCTGGAATCAGATGGGGAGCGTGTTTGGCTCTTAAGCGACAGAGGCCGTTATGGATTAATGGGGCTTCCCGCTGAAGATTTTCCCCGACTACCCCCTGGGGTGGAAGGCAAGGCTTTTCAACCAGAGGGGGATATGCTCTCGGATATGGTTGAAAAAACAATCTTTGCTGTTTCAATAGATGAAAGTAGGCCTGCCTTAACAGGTGTTCTGTTTAAGGTAGATGGGGAAAAAATAAGTATAGTTGCCACTGATGGCCATCGATTAGCCAAGGTAAGCAAGAACATCTCCGTGCCACTTTCTCCTTTTGAGGCGATAGTCCCTCCTAAGGCGCTGAACCACTTAACCAGGCTAATCTCGGGGGGGGAACAGCTTAATAAAGTGGTTGTAGGAGAGACATATATAGCGTTCGATTTAGGGGAGACTCAATTATACTCCCGTCTTATAGAGGGTCCCTACCCTGATGTAGAACGGGTTATTCCCCGAGCTAACGAGAAGAAGATGGTTGTAGATAATGAGGCCTTTTCTTCTGCTGTAAGGAGGGTTTCCGCTCTTTCGGATACCGAGACTCATCAGGTCTGTTTTTCCATCCGTAAGGGATTAGTGAAGCTTTCTGCAACCAGCCAAGAGATGGGAGGAGAAGCCACAGAAGAGGTGGATGTACAATATGACAATGAGGATTTGGATATTGGATACAATGCTAACTATGTGTTAGAGATATTAAGAAGGATGAAGAGCGACAAAGTTGTGTTTGAATTAGATACCCCGGTGAGTGCTGGAATTATCAGGCCAAGCACCCCTCCCGAAGATGAGGACTATCTCTGTCTGATTATGCCCTTGCGGCTTAATGATTAGAAAAAGGAGATCTTATTATCAGAAACAAGAAGGGACATCCGGCTCGTATTGCGGAACTGTTAACAGACCTAATTGGGGAGTTAGGAATAGAGAAAAAACTGGCTGAAACTAAAGTTTGCCAGATTTGGGATGAAGTAGTGGGTGAGAGTCTCTCCCGGGTTACCGCAGTGGTTTCCATTAAACGGGGGAGACTTTTTGTAAGGGTAAAAAACCCTTCTTGGCGGAATGAACTGGTATTTTTGAAAAGTGAGATAATCTTTAAGTTAAACAAGAGGGCAGGGAGACAGGTAGTAATAGATATCGCTTTTGTGTAAGTAAGAATGGAGGAGGAATGGAGCCTATAAATAATAATGAGGAGTACAGTGCAGCGAGAATCCAGGTGTTGAAGGGTCTGGAGGCCGTGCGGAAAAGGCCGGCAATGTATATTGGTAGCACAGGCGTTACTGGACTTCACCATCTTGTCTATGAGGTAGTAGACAACAGCATCGACGAGGCCCTCGCTGGCTACTGCGATAAGATAGAGGTTACGGTGAACAAAGACGGCAGTGTCACGGTGGTTGACAACGGCAGGGGGATACCCGTAGATATCCATCCCACCCAGAACAAACCCGCCCTTGAGGTTGTAATGACAACACTTCATGCCGGTGGTAAATTTGATAAGAAGACTTATCGAGTCTCGGGGGGGCTCCACGGGGTGGGGGTCTCTGTAGTTAACGCCTTGTCGCTTTGGTGTGAGGCTGAGGTCTGGCGAGAAGGAAAAAGATATCTCCAGCGCTACCGGCGAGGAGTGCCTGAGACAGAAGTGAGAGAGATTGGGCAGATAGACCGTTCTGGGACTAAAGTCTCCTTCCTACCAGACCCGGAGATATTTGACACCACCGATTTTAGCTTTGATATCCTCTCGCAACGACTCAGAGAGCTTGCTTTTCTCAACCCAGGGGTCCATATCTCCATTAAGGATCAAAAAAGCGGTAAGGAGCATATTTTCCAGTATGATGGAGGAATTTCATCTTTCGTCGAGTATTTGGACGAGGAGAGGAGTCCCCTCCATCAGCCGCCCATATACTTTAAGCGGCAGCGAGATACTATCTCTGTTGAGGTAGCAATGCAGTATACCGAGTCCTACTCTGAAAATATCTTCACCTATGTGAACAATGTGAACACAGTGGAGGGGGGGACGCATCTTATTGGGTTTAAAGCTGCCTTGACGCGCGTTTTTAATATCTATGCCCAGAGAGAAAACATACTCAAAGCAATAAAGACCTCGCTATCTGGCGAAGATGTGAGGGAGGGGCTTACGGCGGTGCTCAGCATTAAAATGCCCGACCCCCAGTTCGAGGGGCAGACAAAAACAAAACTGGGCAACAGCAATATTAGAGGGATTGTTGAATCTCTGGTGACAGAAAGTCTTATGGAGTTTTTCGAAGAAAACCCCTCGGTGGTGCAGAAGATCCTGCTGAAGTCTATCGAAGCGGCCAGGGCCAGGGAGGCGGCTCGACGGGCCAAGGAACTCACCCGCCGCAAGACAGCTCTGGCCAGCAATAGCCTGCCGGGTAAACTGGCTGACTGCTCCAGTAAAGACCCGGAGGAGTGTGAGATATTCTT
>CAZQSC010000249.1:0-2753 GCA_964595705.1 uncultured bacterium
TGGAAGAGGCAAAGAGACCGCTGGCCATCACAGGCTTTCTCTTCTGTGACCATTCCATCTCCGAACCACCAGGCAGCCGGGTTAGCATACCTTTTCCGTTGAGGCAAAGTGCTCAGCGCCACGGAATAATTTGTTCCAGAAGCAAGAACAATGGACTCCTCAAAACTCGGATTTGCAATCCCCTGGTGCCAATAGAGCTTATTTTCCTTTTGGCTGCGAAGTTTCATGGATAAGCCTCCTCCACTTCCATATTCGATTGTTTCGTAAACCCCTATGTCCCTTTGGGGCACCACGAAGGATGAAAATGGCGTCCAGAACCTCCCGCAGGTTGCAAACCTGCGAGAGGTTACCAGGAGGTTGCTATTATTTTCGAAGCAAAAGTCCTGAGATTAACTCCACCGCGGAGAGCGCAGAAGACGCAAAGAGAAGCATTTTAAAAATAATCAGACAATTATATATTTTGTTTGCTCTGCGTTCTTTGCGGCGCTGGGAGAACAATACTTCATATCCTCTCAATAGGCAAATCTCCATACCACAGTTGGCTGTCCCAGCGCACGGCATAAAGCTCAGCCTGAAAAAGCCGGAATTCCAAGCGCACATGTTCCCCAACCAGTCTGGAGGCATCCTCTCGCTCCTTCCAGCGGGGATGGGCAGCCAGTTCATCCCCGGTCAAGGGAATGCATTCCTCAAAGCTATAGCCGGGGATGGGCTTGCGGTCCGGGTCGCTGATTTGCACCAGCAGTTTGCCCACAGGCGCACGGAAGTTGATGGCGATCTCACCGTTGCGGGGTTTGACGCACCGCATAGTCACCGTCCCCCAGCCGGCCCGGGGTTCCAGATAGGCAAATCCATCTTTGCGCAGTTGATGCACGATCATTGCCCCAACAGTCTCAAACCCCTCCGGCGGCTCTTCCAGGGAATGATCCACCAGTACCCCCGTAGAATAGATCCGGATACGGTCGTCTTCGTCGATAACAAGTGAATGCGGGTAGACGCCTCCACAGCCGTAGGTACCAGGTTCGGTCCGCCCGATGAAGGGCTGCCTGTCGGTCCGATTCCAATGAACTCCGTTGTAACTGTAGGCCAGTTCGCAGTCGATGAAGCCCGTCCACTTTGCACCCCCCATAAGCTCATCTTGGCTGATATGATGATCCCAAAGCAGACCAATGAAAAGATCCTCGTAATAGAACCAGGGCATACCGTAGAATTGAAGACACGGTTCATCCAAGGGATCCGGGGTGATTACCGTGAGGGGTTGGGTCCAATTCAAGAAATCTGGGGATTCGACGATGGCTATGCGCCGGTCAAGCACCGAAGGTCGTACTATCACCTGATATCGATTGGTAACCGGGTTAAACAGCGGCATGATGAGAGTATCACACCCACCGGGTACCGTGTAGAATGGATGCTCATCATCAATTCGCCAGTGAATGCCATCCGGAGAATAAGCTACCAGCCCAAGACTTCGACCCTCTGCCTGATTTTCAGAGGACTTCTTGATATCCTCCGGTCCCGGACCCAACCTGTCCGAATAAGTCAGCTTATACCTTCGTTCGGGGTCTGGATCCCTGGGATCATACATCAGGGTTCCTTCTCCTCCGGACGTATGACCGGAGAACACCAGATTCGACCGAAGGTGCCCAAGACGATCCACAGGCTTTTCCAACTTGACCGGCTCCCAGTGAAAGCCGTCTTCGCTTTCTGCCAGACACTTAGCAGCAATTCTCCTGCCCTCTACGGTGAAGAAACGATTATACCACGAACGATAGCAATTCCGCTCTGGATCTCGAATCACTGTGGCATAGTTGTACATCTCAGTCACGGGCTCCACCGGCACCTGTTTGGGGCGACCGAAACGGCGCACTACATCGCGATAGGAATCCAACATCCAGTCGTCAAGAAAAAGATAGATTTTCATAGATGGCCTCCCAGAATTAAGATTTTATAATAGGGACATACCTACCACAGGTGGAAATCCTCAGGAGCACAGCGGAGAGGCTGACTTCGGAAGGTAGCCTCATCACGATCCATATCCACTCTTTCGTAAAGAGGGACAACTATCCCCTTGGGTTTCACCTCCACTACTGTATCTCCTCGCCATCTGAAATCAAACCTGGCTGTGCCCACATCCTCAGGGATCCACACCTGCCGTAAAGGATATTCGATGGTGATCTTTTGACCTTTGTGCAGTCCTTCCAACTGGACATAGTCACCTTCCCATTTAAATGACGCTTCCCGGCCATTGATCGAAAGCCTCACATCCCACTTATCGACCCAATCAGGAATACGAACAGATAAGCCAGCTTCTTCCTTCAAGATGATCTCCACCTTCCCCTGGTATGGTCGGAAGGAGTGGATTTCAACCCAGGGACTGTTGAAATTAAGACAAAGATTAACTCGAACTTGACCAGGTTTCCTGGTGATAACGTGGCTCCAGGCCAGGTAGAATCCCTTCTTCATATGGGGGGAGCAGCACCCACTGGCCCCAAAGCCCTTGGGATTGTAAATCTCGTTGGCCCAACCGTCTCCCGGTGTACCTCCTACTATGCGCTCGGGGATATTATCGTAAGAACACCAGCCATCCTCCACCCGCTGGATCTTTCTGATAAGGTGCTTCAATCCCACCAAGAAAGGCTCGTACATCTGGGTGGAGGTAATCTGGCTTTCCACCAGATGATTGCGGCAGATCCTCTCCACGTCGTTCCAGTAGCACTCGTATGAGGCCACGGGCAGCAAGATGGCTAGGTTCAAAA
>CAZQSC010000250.1:0-2666 GCA_964595705.1 uncultured bacterium
GAATTGCTCCGCCAGGGAGGGGTGATTGGCTACCCGACAGAGACAGTCTACGGTCTGGGGGCCAATGCCTTCGATCTCGGTGCAGTAGAGAGACTCTATCGGCTGAAGAGAAGGGCTGCGAACAAACCGGTCATCCTGCTGATCGAGGGCGAAGAGATGCTCCGGCAGTTGGTGACAGAGGTGCCCACTGCAGCTCTCCGTCTGATGGAGAATTTCTGGCCTGGACCCCTCACTATTGTCTTCAGGGCAAACCAGAGTCTTCCTGCCCATCTGCAGTCCACTCTGGCCCTCCGGGTCTCCAGCCACCCCATAGCCAACGGTTTGGTCAGGCAGCTGAAGACGCCGCTGGTCTCCTCCAGTGCCAATATCTCCGGAGCCCCCCCTGCCCGTTCAGCCCAACAGGTGCAGGAGAGCTTTCCCCGAGGGCTGGACCTCATCATCGACGCTGGCCCTGCAGGCAAGCCAGAAGTCTCCACCATAGTTGATGTGACCATCGGAAAAGTGACCATTTTGAGAGAAGGGAAGATAGGACGAGAAGAGCTCCAACGAGCCGTTGGCGAGCAAATTCTCCAGGGGGTATCCTGTCCATGAGTAGTCAAGGTTTAGGGATAGTGCAGGTCTACACCGGAAAAGGCAAAGGCAAGACAACCGCCGCTTTAGGACAGGCCCTGAGGGCTTGTGGCTGGGGTATGCGGGCAATGGTGATCCAGTTTATGAAGGACGGCCGCAACTCAGGAGAAATTGCTGCCTCAGCCTTCATAGAGAACCTGAAGTTCGAGTGCTTCGGCAGCGGAGGCTTTGTGGAAAGAGGGCACCCTCTGTCTGAGGATTTAAGACTCGCTACCGAGGGGTTAAGAAGGGCCGAGGAGATCCTCAGGACAGGAAGCTGTGACATATTGATATTAGACGAGATAAATGTCGCCGTCGATTTAGGACTGATAGAAGAGGAGGCAGTGCTCCGGCTGCTTGACCTTCGCCCCCCTAATATGCACTTAGTGCTCACGGGCAGAGGGGCTAGAGCCTCGATTATCCAACGGGCCGATCTGGTAACAGAGATGCGAGAGATTAAACACCCCTATGGCTCCGGGAGAAAGGCAGAGAGGGGGATCGAGTATTAACATCACAATCCGGGAAATACAGAGGGGCCGCTTTTTTGCGACCCCTTTTGTTTGTTTTATGTGCTCCTGGAGGTTCTGTGGCCTGGTTAAAGATCACTTAGCTAAGAACATCCTCTTCGTCTGGGTATGGCTTCCAGCCGTCAGGCGGTAGAGGTAGATGCCACTGGCTACCTGGCGACCGTTGCTGTCCCTGCCGTCCCACTGGACAGTATGAAGTCCTGCCGGCTGGAGGCCGTCGGCCAGAATGCACACCTCCTGGCCAAGCAGATTGTAAATCTTTAGAGTCACATTCGACTGCTCGGGCAGAGAATAGGAGATTTCGGTAGTGGGGTTAAACGGGTTGGGCCGGTTCTGATACAGGGCAAATACCTTGTCCGACGAGACATTGCCCTTCTGGTATGGCCCTTTAGGTGCACTCTCCCGGGCAATATTAACAATCCTGTGGGCCTGTCGAACCGTACGGTGAGCTATCTCGGTAGCCAATGGGTATCGCTCAGCTTCGAACGCCTGTGAGGCCCGATCTAACATCTTCTGGGCCTTTTCCAACAGTGCCCTAAGCCGGGCATCGCTGCTGCCGGAGAGAGCAGTTTCGGCACGCTCCACAGCAGCCTTTGCCCTTTCTATCGCCTTCTCAGCAGCTTCTTGAGGGCTGGGAAGTCCCCTGACGATCCTTATGGCTTGCAGGGTCTGGCCTTTCGCCACTGCGATCGCCTCCCGGGCAAGCAGTCGGGCACGGAACAGAAGTTTCAGTCCCTCTTGGGAAGAAGAGGCCTCTTTCCTTAATTCAACTGCCTTGTCCAGAAGGGCCTTTGCTTCATCGTTCCCGCTTGCCGAAACAATCTCCTCTGCTTTAGCCAGCAGAGTATCGATCCTGGCCAGCACCCGGGGGAACTTCTCTTCCCAAGGAGTGTTAGCCATCCTAACCGCCATCCTGAGCTTTTCTTGTGCCTGGTAGAGTTTATGCCTGGCAATACGCCCTTTGTGGTCTCGCAGGGCTGTGGCTGCTTCTCTAAATCTGCCTTGTGCCTCTCTCAACAGCCCAACGGCAAAGGGGTCATCACTTTCTAACACTGCCCTTCTGGCCTCCAAGAGCTTTGCCCTGAGCTCCTGTAGCCCTTCGGGTGTCCTCTGTCTAACTATAATATTGCTGAAATCTTGTGCAAAAATTGGCGATGCACAAAAGAGAAACAACAGCAGTACAGTTTCACTGAGTTTCACTCTCATCTCTCATCCCTCCTTTTAGATTTCTCCCCAGGACATCTCCCGGAATCTCCAGCGGCTTCCAAGCCCGGGGGTACTCTTTTAGATATTGCTGGCCAGCTTTTACAGATTAGACACCGAAGAGGGCCGAAAGGTTTAACACACATTTCCCTTGACAAAGGGGGCTCTATTTATCTTATTATAATTATCTACACTTCAGTGCGCCTCTGGATGGCAGCCATCTCTCTGCCGTTTTGATTATCAAGATTGATCCTCTCGTAAGAAGTCGTATATCCCCTCCCCTGGGGGAGGGGATTCACCCTGTTAGATAGAGGATCTTATCTAACA
>CAZQSC010000251.1:0-2635 GCA_964595705.1 uncultured bacterium
GGTCGAGCGGACAAAGCCGCAGACCCCAAGAGCTACACCCCCGCCTCAAACCCAGACTACCACGGTCTTCCTCAGCTGGCCCCTCACAAAATCCGCTGTTAGACCCCGAAGATATACTCCATGACGGCCCACCTTTCTTTTTTGGGCAGGTTAACCCCTACCTCAGTGCGCGCGCTTTCATAACATCAATTCGCAATTTTGACATTCAGCCTAAAATGTGCTACAATTTTTGATTCTCATATTTCGTATCGTTTGGATATCGATCCCACCTTCGCACATTACCGGGAGGTGTTTTCCGTGATCACGCGGACACTGAGAATAAGAGGGCTGGTGGCGGCATGGATGATCTCCTGCATCTTCGTTGTCGGTATCGCCCAGTGGGAGGCCCCTGGCCCAGGAACTCAGTCCATCGTAGATGGGAGCACAATAGATTTTGGAGCTGTGCCAGTTGGGCAAACAAGAACCGCAAGCTACACGTTCAAGAACCTCGAGACGAGTGATACCGCGATAAGTTGTGGCATTTCACGACCAACTCCTCCGTTCGGGTTACAAGATGCGCCTCCCAGTTCCTTTGTTCTCGCTCCTGGCCAATCGATCACATTTGTGGTCACATTTACTCCCCCGGCGGTAGGCGAGTACTCCGGAAGCTTCAACATAATGGCGCGAGGGGGATATCCGGAACGGGTCGAGACCACAACCGTTAATCTCACTGGCCAAGGGATTGCTGAAGGCCAACAGCCAGGCCCGAGCGAAGGCGAAGCACCACCAGGCGAGGGAGGGACACCCCCCGTAATGGGCCCGTTCATCCCAATACCGCTCCCCTCAATGTCCGAGGCTGTCTCCGGTACCACCGACGAAACGGGTAAGTTCACCGTATCTCTCTCACCAACCACGACCGTAGCCGGTAGTCTCAGCAGATGCGAGGACGGGAAGCCGCTCACCAACCAGACGTTTCAACTGGCAAAGACTGTAGAGGGGTTCCTGATCTCAGCTCCCGGGTACGAGGAGAAGACGATCACCAAGTTCAGCAAGTTCTCCTTCATGGGTCTTGAAAGCTATGACTTGAGACACGTATGCCTTACCTCAATAAACCCCTACCTGGCCAAGCCAATCTGTCCCGCGGATCAGGGAGAAGTTTTCACACCCGTTTCGGAGTTTTCATGGACGGAGGCAGAAGGCGTAAACCCCTCTTACGATCTGGCGCTTTGGGAAGCTGGCCCTGAGGGCGAATCAGATGCTCTAACGGAATGCTCTCCTTACTTCGAAGCCAAAGGGCTTAGTGAAACTTCCTTCACCTATCCTGACGATGCCCCGCCGCTTTTGTTTGGTAAGAGCTATACCTGGCAAGTCACCACTTTTGTTGAGGGCAATACGTTCAAGAGTCCTCCGGTTCTTTTCCACGTCGAAGAGGATGACAAAGTACGCGGGGCGAAAGACTCTTTGAGGGCGCTTTTGGACCACCTTGAAAAAGTTCGGAAAGCGTACAACCAAAAAGTTGAAGACTTTAAGAGCAACCCTTTAGTGCAGGAAGTGGAGACCTATAAAGCAATCGCCAAACTGCTCACCGATACGAAAGCTCTCTCCGATGAAACCTGGAGTGCTCTTGAGGCACTCGTTCAATGTGATAGCAAAGAGGCTACGTTCACTCTTGAGAGCTTTCAGAAGGCGATGGCCGTGCTGCAAGGAACGATAAAGCTTATATTGGCTGCCGGCGGTCTGAATTCAAAACAGACGACCGCTTTGAACAAAGTGCTTGAAAAACTTAATGCTGTAAAGGGAGATATTAATAAGATTAATGAAGTGAAGGATCTCCTCTGCTCAAAGGATATCGGAGACTATCTTAAGGACGCGGTGGAGAGCGGGGTTAAAACTGCGATTGAGACGGCCGCCAAGAAGGTTCTTGCCAAACTAGTGGGGGCCAAAGCCGTCGGTGCCATTTATTCAATGATCTCTGATACGGCAAACTTTTTTGCCGCTCTTGGAACGCTGGATGACATAAAAGATCTGGACAGAGCTTGGAATCAAATCATGCTGCAATTAATCAAAGCAGCTTACAAAGAAGAACTCGTCAAGCAATGGAGGATCAGCAGTTCCTGGACATGGTTCTGTAACTACATCTGGTTCGATGGGAGGCAATATCAAGGCGCAACGATCACCCTAACTCCCCGGATGTTCTGCTGGAATCCGAAGGAAGGCGGAGACGAAGGCGAGGGAGAATGGTGTGAGGAACAACTGACCTTCACCCTACCGGGTGAGGGGCATAAGACATCTTATGGCGAAGATGGAGAAGGGAAGAAATCACTAACTGCGGAAGTCGGCGACCTGGAAAAGAAAGAAAGAGGGAAAGGAAACTGCAAGATCACCTATTACTATTTTAATTTCTGCCTAGATCTAAAACCTCAAAATGCGAACTGCGAAGGCGGCCCCTGTTACGTTGTCATGGATGTTAAGGTTACTTACAAAGACGGCAAGACAGAGGACATCCGTCTCCTAGTAGGGGTCATAAACAAGTAAGGAGGGTAAAAAAACCTGGCTTCTCGCTGTTTGGTATGATCAAGTCACGGGGTCTACCATCCTGTAGTACTAGGCTTCTTGCCGAACACTTTTGGTCTCCTCCAGGTATTTTTCGATGGTC
>CAZQSC010000252.1:0-2605 GCA_964595705.1 uncultured bacterium
CATGATCCGTTCGTAAAAAGTCGCATTTCCCCTCCCCTGTGGGGAGGGGACAAAGGGGAGGGGGAGAAAAGTACTTGAAATATCGACACCTTCACCCTCACCTTCACCCCGTGAAATAATCACATCTGATAAGACTTCCTCCATTATATGGTGCTTAACCGATCAAAGCAAAACTACCGTGCAGCTTCCACCTATTTCACGGGGCAAGCCTTCTCCCTGAAAGGAAGAGGGAATACTCTGGACTTTTTACGAGAGGATCTAAAATGGAATACCAGAAATTTTTGGGAAAAAATTTTAGCTCTGACAACCCCTGTCAGGGTCATCTACTATATTTGGTACTCGGGGAGGTGAATAATGCCTTTTTCGACGCATCCGCCGTATAGAAGAATGGCCGAGATAGACTATCTGCTGGCTCAGCGGAGGTATCCCAATGCGCGCAAACTGGCCGAGCGGTTTGAGGTGGACGTCCGCACTATTTACCGGGACATCGACTATATGCGGGATCAGATGCATGCGCCGATTGAGTTCGATCGGAGGCGCAACGGGTATTATTACACGGAGGAGGGGTTTGTTCTGCCGGTGCAGAGGTTAACTGAGGGAGAGTTGGTAGCGATTTTTCTGGCGGAGAGGCTGCTGACCCAATATTCGGGAACGCCTTATTATGCCCATTTGAAATCGGCCTTCCAGAAGATATCCGACTGGCTTCCAGAGAAGGTGAGTGTCAGTCTTTCTCTGGCTGCTGCCAGTTTCTCTTTTGACCGGGGACCGACGAGGGAGACTCAGGCCGAGGTTTTTCAGACATTGAGCCGGGCCATTGACCAGAAGCGAACGCTTTCGATGACCTATTTCACTCAGAGTCGGAACCGGTTGACCCAGCGGCTGATCGATCCGTATCATTTTCTGAACCATGAGGGGGACTGGTATTTGGTGGCTTACTGCCATCGGAGGAAGGCGGTGCGGGATTTTGCCATCAGCAGGATCAGGGCCTTAGAGGAGACCGACCGGTTCTTTTCTGTTCCCGGAGATTTTGACCTGCAGGGTTATCTCAGAGCGGGCTTTGGCATTGAGAAAGGTGGGAAAGTGGCAGATGTGACCATCTGGTTTGACCCCTACCAGGCCCGGTGGATCAGGGAGAAGCAGTGGGATGAGAGTGAGCAGAGAGAGGAGCAGGCTGATGGCTCTCTGATCTTAAGGATGCGGGTTCCGGTAACGGGGGAGCTTAAGCGCTGGATTCTGAGTTACGGCTCCCATGCTGCGGTGCTTGAGCCGGAGTGGCTGAGGGAGGAGATGCGGGAGGAGGCAGGGAAGATCCTGGAAAACTATTCTTAGGAGTTAAAACTTTGGAGTAAAGTTCCCGAGCGATTCTAATCTATGTGGCATTTTTCAGGGCTGGCTAAGCGAGCGGGATACATGGCCAGTTCCCGACGAAGACCGGGGTTTAGGGTGCGATGGCTGAGAAAGGAGGTCTTCTGCCGACAGGATGCCATAGGAAGAGAGATTAGCCATCACCTTTCAGGCCAGAAGAAGGGCCACCGTGGGAGCTGGTTTAGTCTCCCTCCGGCTTCTTTCTAAGAATAACCATCCCCAGTTTAATTATTACGCTTGACTTTTTCCTACGAGTAAGTTAAATTTGATATCATACCTTTCGGAAAAAATGTCTTATTATACGTCCATTCGCTCTGAAATGCCTGAACAGGTCGCCAATCCTTCTCATCATCATATCTTTAAGGCCCGATTCCCGAGGCTGTTTGGCCCTCTTCAGGTGGTCACGTATGAGAAGATCAAAGCGGGAGAGACTAATCTCGCCTTGGTTGCTCCTACCTCCTCGGGTAAAACTCTGGCGGTTAGTGCCCCTTTGTTTGAAGAGAGAAGGCCAACCGTTTTTGTGTATCCTTTTCGAGCCCTGGTACTTGACCAGACTTTGCAGCTTGTTCGTATTGCGAAAATGTTCGGTTTTTCTCGAAATGACTTTGGTGAGATAATGGGCGGTGCAAAAATCCCGGAGATTATTGAAAACATCGAAAGCAAAAGGTTCATTTTGGCTACTCCGGATAAGTTGGTCACCCTACTCAACGCTTATGAGCGCACCAGGCATGGGGCAGCGATAGCTGTCCTTCGGAGATTCAACTTCGTTTTCGATGAAATTCATGTCTATAATTCGTTAATGCTCACTTCCCTCAAATACTTTATCAGATCGGTGAGGGAGTTTCGCCCGGATATGAGGGGTTTCTATTTTCTTTCCGCTACGTTCCCTGAACGAACCTGGCAAATTCTCAAAGAAGAACTGGGAATGTCTGAGAAAGATAGGATAGAGGGGAAGAGCTTCACCGGGGAGATCGAACTTACTATCGAACCGGAGAAAACCAGTTGTAAGGCGTCCAAACATATAGCCGAGATTATCCAAGATCTTGGCATGACTGAACACTGCATAGCGATCTTCAACACAGCTCTTAGAGCTTGGGAACTCTCCAGGCAGGTTGGTGGAAACCTATTTGTTGGGCAGGATAAGATGTCGGAGACAAGACGAGAAGAAAGCTTCAGAATTTATGAGCAGAATTATGAATATGATAGGCCCAACAATATACTGTGCGGTTCCCCGGCTATT
>CAZQSC010000253.1:0-2601 GCA_964595705.1 uncultured bacterium
CCTCACCCTTACCCTCTCCCTCAAGGGAGAGGGAATACTCTGGACTTTTTACGAGAGGATCAATTTTTCAACATAAAGATACCAAAAATCGCTGAGAAAATAAGATACATAATTATTTGAAAGATGCGTTCTCTTGGCGTAAAAATCAGCTTCAGGGACTTTCTGCGGGTGGACCATAGATTCATCCCCAAAAAATAGGTGTAATTCCTACGGTTGCCCAAATAAAGAGACAAGCGCAAGGAATGCTCCTCCAGTGAAGCTTACACCGAAGAAGGTGGTTCAGATGCCTAAAGGCTGGGAAAAGGGGTTCTATAGGACCAGACGTCTGTTGATTGCCAGCCTCGCTTTCTCTTTTTTGCTTCATTCTTTGGTATTTTTGATCTTCTATCTCCTCCTCCCCGAGCCGGAGCAGCAGACCTATAGAGTCCGCCTGATTCCCTATTGGATCCAACCTCAGAGGTTTGCCCAGATAACCAGACCCAGTGCGCCACCGATCTCAATGGAGAGGCGGCGTCGAGAGAGCGAACCAGCAGCTTTAGGCACTCTGTCAATGCCAGCAGATACCACCCGGTGGACCGCTGAGAAGACAGCCGAGTTGAAACAACTATCCCTGGCCTCTCTAACAGATAAACTGAGGACTGAAACGGTCCTTGAGTTGAAATGGAGAGGGCCAAGTTCTCCCCCTGTACTTCCATCTCCTCAGGCCCAAGGGCTGCCCGATTTGCAGAGCGGGTTGTTCAGGCTGCAAGATTTGGACACCGGGAGATATAACTCCATCATCATTCTCGATCCGGAAGACTGGAGAGGTTTAACCGGCTACATCAACATTAATTGGGTGAGATTCAGAGGGCAAAGCCCTCAGGGGTTGGCAATACCCAATCTTGTGCAGTATATGAGAGATCAGACGCGCCTTCTGGCCAGAATTAAGCGAAGCATAGAGTTGAGTTCCCCAGAGCTTTTCCGCAGCCCTGTGGTCTTTATGCTTGGCGATAGCACATCCTTTGAGCTCAGTTCAGCAGAGAAGGAGAACTTGGGGAAATACCTCCGTCAGGGTGGCTTCCTGTTTGCCGAAAGTCAAGGGTGCCAGCAGCAGTGCTATGCCAGCGCGGATCCCTTCCTGGTGCAAATGAAGGCCTACCTTAAACAGATATTGGGACAGGACGCCAGGTTTTTCAAAATACCCAAAACTCATTCTCTTTATCACAGTTTTTACAATTTCGACGATGGTCCACCCTTAGCAAGCGCTCTCAATTATCTGGAAGGGATAGAGTTAAACGGCAGACTGGCTGTGGTTCTGAGCTCTTTGGGCTTGAGCCGGGCCTGGCAGGAGGGAGAGAACTCTCGCAGCCTCCAATTCGGGATTAATCTTCTCATTTATGCGCTGACCCAGAGCGAGGGGCTGGCTATCAAAGTCGAAAAGCCCCTGTGGCTCAGTAAAGGCGTAGCCTTCTATAACAAGAAGGAGACCTCTGCCCTTCAGACAAGCCCAGAGCCGATGAGGGGCTGTTGGCTTGCTTTGATAAAGACCCCCACAGATGAACCGATAAATGACACGAAGTGGATTGTCTCCCTGGATGGAGAAACCTGGAGGCCGAGACAGAGCGGAGAATACAACGGAATCCTTGTCCCTAATCTCCAGCCTGGAGAACACCAGGTGAAGATCGGCTACGCTCGGCAGCAAAAGGAACTGGCTGTGGTGGCCGAGGAAGGTAAGGTATCGGTGATCACATTTGGACTGGACAGAGTCTTCTCACTGCAGAAGTTGAGGGTAAAAATAGAACCCCAACCACTCAGCTTTTCCTCCTGGAAAGGGCTGTATGGAAAGCTGAAGATGGCCAAGATCCCGGCAGTGGCCGAATCACAGCCATAAAGAGCTATATTGTCCCCCCACACGGATGCTAAGTAGTGGAGGGGGGATCCCCGCTGAATTCGACGGTTCCGATTTAAGTGCGTAGGGTCAAGATGGTTCAGGAGACTCATTTCATTGCCCTGGCAGAGCTCTGTGCAAAGCTTGAGCAGACGAGCAGAAGGACGGAGATGGTCCAACTGATCGGGGCTTTCTTGCATTCCTTAGGGGAAGAGGAGATAGGCCCGGCGGTATTGTTGATCATAGGCAGGGTCTTCCCCACCTCTGATCCCAGAACTCTGGATGTGAGTTGGAGGACAATCCAGAGGGTAGAGAACAGCCTGAGCCCCCAGATAGATCAGCGCCCGCTCACTATTCTGGAGGTGTATCGCTATTTCTGCCAGATCGCCTCCGCCTCCGGCAGGGGGTCCAGAACAGAGAAGGAGAACCTCCTGGGGGAGATGCTGAGTCGCGCCAGAGAGCTTGAAGTTAAGTATCTTATAAAAATCATATTTAGAGAGATGCAACACGGCGTCGGTGAAGGGGTGATGTTGGAGGCCATCGCCCGGTCCGCGGGGGTAGATGTAGAATTGGTCAGAAAGGCATATATGTTCACTGGCGACCTGGGGCAGGTGGCCACTGTAGCCCTCAAGGAGGGAGAAGTCGGACTTCAGGCCATTGACATCCAGATCTTCAGACCGATTCAGCCTATGTTAGCCCAGGTGGCAGAAGACCTTGCCCAGGTCTTCTCTGGA
>CAZQSC010000254.1:0-2570 GCA_964595705.1 uncultured bacterium
CTCCATCTCATTCTGCATCTTCCATATCCGGCGAAAGATGTGGTTATTATCCGAGTTCATAATTGATCTCCACCCTGAACCAGAACAAAATTAAACTTTGGAGCGCTATAAAATATACACAAATAGAACCCGAATTTCAAGAAGAATTTTATCAGCACTCCCTGAACAAATCTCTATCTTCCGACAATTATTAGGAAAACTCGTTATTCTGCTGTTACTTGACTCACCCTTTTGACAGCAGTAACCCCTTTAATCTTCTGGATGTTTTTCATCACCCTGGTTAGATGTTGGATATTTAGTACTTCAAGAGAAAATTTGATGGAAGCCATCTCCCCTTTCGCCTCCGCTGTCATGCTTCGGATATTCACCTCAGCAGCAGAGATAGTGCCGGTTATTTCATTTAACAAATTTTTCCTGTCGTGGGCTGACACAAGAACTTGGGTAGTGAATATCTGCCCCTTACCCGAATCCCACCGAACGGTAAGGATTCGCTCCTCGTTCTTTCTTAAATCTGGAACATTAGGACATTCCGCCCTATGGATAGATATTCCCCTGCCTCGAGTGATGAACCCAACGATGCTATCACCAGGTACGGGCTGACAGCACTTTGCAAATCTAATCATCATATTATCGTAGCCTTGAATAGTTACTCCTGTTGCCTCCGGTTTGGCCCGCTTAAAGATGGCAGGCAGGGACAATCTCTTCTGGGGGAGAGGAAATAGCTTACCCACCACTCGACCCAGGGAAATCTTACCGCTGCCGATGGCAGCAAAGAAATGCTCCACATCTGTCTCCCCCATAGAGAGAGCAAGGTCAAGCAATTCCTCCTCTTTCAACTTTGCTGCCCTTTTTTTCACCTCCTGTTCCAGCAACTCCCGGCCAAGCCGGACACTGTGGACATACTCCTCTGCCCGCAGCCATCTTCGAATGCGGCTGCGGGCTTTTGAGGTCCGGACAATATTCAGCCAGTCACGGCGGGGCACCTGATTTGCAGAGGTGACAATCTCCACCACATCGCCATTTTTCAGTGGAGAATCCAAGGAGGTCATTCGTCCGTTCACCTTCGCCCCCCAACAGTGCAGCCCCACATCGGTGTGGACTGCAAAAGCAAAGTCAATGGGAGTGCTGCCCTTAGGCAACTGTTTCAAATCCCCTTTGGGGGTGAAGACAAATATCTCGTCCTGAAAGAGGGTGTCCTTCAATTCCTTCATAAAATCGGAAGAATTAATGGTATCACGCTGCCAATCCAGCAGGTGTCTGAGCCAGAACATCTTCTTGTCCAAGTCATTTAGTCTCTGTCTCCCCTCCTTGTACACCCAGTGAGCAGCTATCCCCTCCTCAGCTATTTTATCCATCTTCTTTGTCCTGATTTGCACCTCCACCATCTGCTTGCGGGGGCCTATCACAGTGGTATGCAGCGACTGGTACATATTTGACTTGGGAGTGGCGATGAAGTCTTTAAACCTATCAGCCACAGGGGTAAACATAGCGTGCACCAAACCTAAAACATGGTAACATTCTTCTATTGAATCCACAATAATCCTGATAGCGAAAAGGTCGTATATCTGCTCAAAAGGCTTTCCTCTGCTTTTCATCTTCCCGTAGATGCTGTAAAAATTCTTGGGACGCCCGATGATCTTTGCCTTTATCCCTGCACGCATTAAAGCTTTTCGAATAGGGGCCTTGATCTCCTCAATGTAACTTTCTCGCTGCTGGTGGCTCAGTCTCACCTTCTCTTCTATCTCCCGGTAGATCCTGGGGGCCAGATACCTCAGACTTAAATCCTCAAGTTCCCACTTAATTCTGGCAATGCCGAAACGGTGTGCCAGAGGAGCATAAATATCCCTGGTCTCCCGTGCAATCCGTCTCTGTTTCTGGGGTTCTAAGTAGTGCAAAGTGCGCATATTATGCAGACGATCGGCGAACTTAATTAGAATCACCCGGATGTCCTTGGCCATAGAAAGGAACATCTTGCGGAAATTTTCTGCCTGCTGGGACTCTCTGCTTTGGAACCGCAGCCCGCCGATCTTTGTCACCCCATCAACCAACATTGCTATCTCTTCACCGAACTCCGCCTTTATCCGCTCGTAGGTGACATCTGTGTCTTCAAGGGTGTCGTGGAGCAAGGCTGCGGCTATGGTTGTGGGATCAAGGTGAAGATCTATCAATATCTTAGCGACTTCAATACAATGCTTAATGGAGGGCTCTCCCGACTTACGTCTTTGCCCCTGGTGGGCTTGGTTAGCAAACTCGTAGGCTCGCCTGACCAAGTTTAGATCGCTATCCTTAGTATAAGCTTTGATCGGCCTCAGCAGTTCATCAATTTCAGCTTCCGGTTGCATCGCTGTTCCTTTTTTAACTTGACACTATAAACACGAATGTATATTTTAGCTATCAAAACCCTACCCTTCCAACTGCATCGGCGTCTGGAGGAGCCTTCCACCACCCTAATTCTGGGAGAAAACGGAGGATTGATTAACTGGTTAATTAGCCAGTGGAGACTCAACTTCCCTGACAACTAATGATCCGTTCGTAAAAAGTCGCATTTCCCCTCCCCTGTGGGGAGGGGA
>CAZQSC010000255.1:0-2568 GCA_964595705.1 uncultured bacterium
CCACCGGGAGTTGGACATCGGGGACTGCATAGCAGGAGCTAACACAGTGCTGGAGTTTCCTCTTCGCAAGAGCTTTGAGCTTTTCTCTATCCCGCTTGTCCCCACTGTTTGCCTCTTTCTTAATACCGCTAGGCTCTGGGAGTTCTCCGAAATTAAAAGTTGGTCCAGGGTGAGAAAAACCGGTCTGAAAGGCTGGAGGGTGGAAATGGGAGCTGGGTTCTCCCTTGAGTGTGTTGCCTTTGCTGGCCTGGCCCTGCGACTACAGCTTCCACTTCTGACCAACTCAGAAAGGGCATCCCGGGGTCTGAGGCTCAGGATTGGTTCAGCCTTCTGACTGACCTTCCGCAAGTTTCCGAACCTGCGAGAGGTTCAATCTTCCACCAGCCTTGTAGCGGCGACCTTCAGGTCGCCATTTGTGGAGGGCTAAAGGCCTCGGCTACTTTGGTCAGAATAAAAGTTCCGTCGATTCACGTAGTTTACTACATTTTGATTTTATTGCCCATCTAAAGCCAACCTTAGGGGAGGAGAGGAACAATGTTGAACAAAAAGCTGATTCTCATTTTAGCTGCTCTGGTGCTTGGACTTTCAGTGTTTGCTCCATTCCATTCTTACCAGGCATCGGAAACCAATATTTATGTCCAGCTTCAAACTTTGATAGATGTAATAGATTACATTAAAAGCAACTATGTGGAAGATACTGATCAATCTGAACTTATTGATGGAGCTATAGATGGAGTTCTGCGTCAACTCGATCCTCACTGCTACTATTTGAAGGCTAAGGAGCTTTCGAATATGGCGGAGCGACTACGGGGGGATTTCGAGGGAATTGGAATTATGTTCGACATCAGAGATGGTGTGCTTACGGTGATAGCCCCCATTGAAGGTTCTCCTGCCGATAGACTTGGCATAAAGGCAGGGGATAAGATTGTCAAAATTGACGGGAAATCTGCGCTGGGCATCACCACTCAGGAGGTTTATCAGAGACTGCGGGGGCCCAGGGGGACAAAGGTGAATGTTTCGGTGAGAAGAGAAGGGGAGGAAGAGCTGCTGGAGTTCACCATTGTCAGGGATAAGATCCCCATTTATAGCATTCCCTCGTCATTTATGTTCACCTCTGAGATCGGCTATATTCGAGTTGCCAGATTTTCTCAGAAGACGGACGAGGAGTTGGAGAAGGCATTGAGGCAGTTGGAGGCCCAGGGAATGAAGAAGCTGGTCCTTGATCTCCGCTGGAATGGTGGGGGTCCGCTCCTGCAGGCGGTTAAGGTAGCGGATAAGTTTATTAACAGCGGAAGGATCTGTTATACTCGAGGTAGAACATCTGGCTCTACCCAGGAGTATTATGCCACCCAAGAGGGTACCCATCCCCCCTTCCCGATGATTGTGCTGATTAACCACGCTAGCGCCAGCGCTTCGGAGATTGTTGCCGGTGCAATTCAGGACTGCGACCGTGGATTGGTTGTCGGACAGACAAGTTTTGGCAAGGGCTTGGTGCAACAACAGTTCAAATTGAGGAATGGCGGGGCTGTCTTTTTGACCATAGCCCACTGGTATACCCCCAGCGGCCGTCTAATCCAGCGCCCTTACAAAAACAAAAGCCAGGCAGATTACATAGCCCAGGTCTTCCAAGACACTTCCCGCAGCAGTGGTGAAGATAGACCCGTTTTCTATACCCTGAAGGGGAGAAAAATTTACGGAGGGGGAGGCATTACCCCGGATGTAGTGCTGAAATCCCCATCCTTAGGCAAATTAGAGAAAAAATTGAGAAACAAGAACGCCTTTTTCGATTTTGCTGCCTACTATCTTGGGACTCAGCCTCAGGTGCCAGAGAGTTTCGACCAGTTCCACCGGGATTTCCAGGTTACCGATTCAATAATCCTTCAATTTAAGGAGTTTCTCTCCTCAAGGGGGATTGATTTCGACCCAGCGGATTTCCAGCGGGAGCTGGAGCCAATAAAAAACGGCATCAAGGCGGAGATCGCTGGTGAACTGTGGGGGGCGGAAGAGAAATATCAGATTTACATAGAGAAGGATCCAGAAGTGCTTCAAGCAATAGAACTGTTCGACAAGGCTGAGCAATTGCTGGCTGAATAGCCTGTAGACTCCCTCTCTCCCCCTCACCCCCTCTGCTTTTCCAGCAGTGTCCTGGCGATTTTTGCTGCAAAAGCAGGGTACTTAAGCAGTTTTATACCCACACGGGCCAGATTAAAGCCGTTGGCCAGATCCACAATGTCCTGGCCAGTAAGTATATCGGCAAGCTGGTTCAGTTCCTGATCGGACAGTTTTACGATCACCTGCTGGACCTTTAGGCTGTCGGTTATACGTTTGCCCCAGGCCTTATTGAACTGCTCTGGATAGGCGGAAAGCCTCTCTCGGGATATATCGCCTTCCAGCAGGGCTTCTGCGGCTACCTGTCCGGCTATTCTGCCGGCGGCAATACCAGAGTGTATTCCCGCCCCGGTGAGCGGTATCACTTGTCCAGCTGCGTCTCCACATAGCATCAAGCCATCCTGAACCGTCTCCTCTATTTGCCCTCCTATGGGCACCGGTGCAGCTCCTATGCTTAGG
>CAZQSC010000256.1:0-2552 GCA_964595705.1 uncultured bacterium
CTTACGCACTGTTCTTGTTCGCAGCGATGTTTATGCCCTGGCAGGCTTTCGGGCAAGAGGGCGATTTTCGTGTTGAGCTGTTATGGGAAAAGACCCTGGATAGTCCGATTCGATATCGGATTATGAACGAATGGATACCCGATATTGGAATTGACACAACAGTGTCTGAAGGCGAAAATCCAGTGCGGATGGTGGCCACGGAGAGGTCATTTATGTATTTGACAACCGAGGAGATATCAAGCTTAGGGTACCTCTGAAGCGTGATACAAAGCCCGGAAAGATCGCAGAAGTCGGAACTGTGTCGCCAGGAGGCGAATATTTTGCAATTGTTAATGTCGCGGGCGACGAGGACTATGCATGGTATGAAGAGGTGAAGGTATTTGATAAGAATGGGAATCTTAAATTCAAAATAAAAGGAGAAACGGGAATGCCATACTTCTCACCAAATGGAGAATTCCTGGTTTTGTTCTTTGACGACGCCCCAGGACTCGGTGAGCCCAAGATTAAATTCTATGATTTGGAAGGCAATCTTCGTAAAGCTGTTGACCTACCACCAGGAACGGTTAGAATAGATTTTTCCAAGGGTGGATCGCGAGTGGAAATTTACAATCCTTGGCGAGGTGGCCTGGTGTACGATGCCTGGGGAAACAAAGTGGGCGAAAGGACAAAAGCGCAACAGAGGTTGGAGCGGGAGAAAAAGAAGAAGGGGTTGCCTTTTTCCTTTACACAGAAGGCAAAAGAGAAGATTTGGAGGAACAAGACCAAAGGAGTCGGGAAGCTCATTGAAGAAGAAGACAAGACGGGGATTATAAGCGTAAAAACCATAACAGCCAGAATGGGGCAGGGAGTCATCTCTAAGGATGGTAAATTTGGATTTATTAGCGATGGGAATGTACTCTACTGTTTCCAGATCAACAACAATCAAGGGGCCGAAGCTATCGGTGCCCTTAGTCCGAAAGGGGGAATCTAAGATGTTGAGGAAACAACGCTTAACAGCGATCTGCGCACTTCTACTGTTGCCAGCAATGTTTATGCCCTGGGAGGCCTTCGGGCAGGCGGATAGTCTGGAAGTGGAGATTATCTGGGAGAAGCAGTTTGACAGCGAGGTTCAGATTCGTCCAGGAACATGGCCTTCGACGGTTGCCGTACAGTTTTTGCCCGAACCATATGTGGGAATAGAATGGTCGGTTCCTGAAGGGAAGAATCCGGTTCTGTCCGTGGTGACACAAAACTCCATTTACATCCTTGATCAAGATGGGAAGGTCACGAGACAGATTGCCCTTGATTGGAAAGAGAGGACGCTGCAGGACAAGGGGGATTCGTATTCTTTCCAATCGGGAGGTGTCTCTCCGGATGGAAGATACTATGTCATCTATGATAAGGTGGCCGGTTGGGAATATACACGTACGTTAAAGGCATATGTTTTCACTGCAGATGGCACCCCGGTTATAGAGCTGTCTGGCCCTAATGCCGGCGAGGTGATGTTTTCTCCCAATGGGAAGGCAATTGTGGTCTTCGAAAGTACCATTGTGACGCATATAGCTTTTTACGACGAGAAGTTCAACCTAATCAAGAAGCAAACTCTGGATATCGACCGGACGGACTGCTTATTCTCTGCGGACGGCTCGCATGTCTTTGTCAGGTGGAATGGTTTGCTGAAATTCGATACCCATGGCCGAAAAGTGGGAGAGATAACCTGGAAAGAATTTTTCCCTGCCTCTAACCGTATAAGAATTCTTGGGGCAAGTCATGAACGGAGGATATTGCTTAGGCAAAAACTGAGGGAGAAGATACCCAGTTTGCGTGGTAAAAGGGTTTCGCTGCCCCGAGAACGATTTATTGCAGAAACTAAGGCAGCCCTGAAGAGCAAATCACCTGAGAGGATAGAGGAGATCACCCGTGAGACCCATATACGCTCCAGGCAGGGGATCACTCTCAGCCCTTCGGGGCGCTACGGTGTCTTCAATACAGAGTCTACGCTAATTCTTTTCAAGATCACCAAGTAACCCATTCAGCTCCAGGGAGGATAAAATGCGATTCTTATGGCGATCTATACTGCTTTTTCCGGTGCTGACGTTTTGGGTGGGGGTCTCCTTTGCAGAGTATGAGACCCCTCCTGTTGAGAATCCCTTGGTCACAGGCACATTTATGGAATATCGAGAGGGCAATCCACACCACTTTCACTGTGGCGTGGACATGGTTACCACTACCTCTGACCCTCCCAGATTGGTCGTTAATGTGCAACCAGGGGTTATTGTGGAGGTGACCCCCTCAGGAAATGACCGAACGGTCAAAATAAGCCACAGCGATGGAACGGCGACGGTGTATAGGCATCTTGGCGAAGTCTATGAATACATTAATCCGGGGGCAGAATTGTTGGAGAGCGGCATTCCGCTGGGGAGATATAGAGCAGGCACTGGAGGCCACCTCCACTTCGAGGTCCGGGATGGGCAAACTTCCACCGCCGACTACCTCAACCCCCTCTCCTATCTTCCCACCATCGAGGACAACTCCATTGACTATGTGACGGCCGACCCGGGTGATCCCTGGAC
>CAZQSC010000257.1:0-2534 GCA_964595705.1 uncultured bacterium
GAACAGATGTAGGAGGCGTCTCCAGACGCCGATAGGATCGGGCTCTGGAGAGCCCTCCTACAGAAACTCATATGCTACCTGAACCCGCGCTACTACCAATAACCTCATTTTCCGACAGAATCTGGTGAATGGTACTTAGCTACGCTCCACCACTGACCATTCACCACTCACCTGTTATCAATCACTTCCTTCCATCCTTCGATGTGTTTCACTTTATCTTCCCACTCGGGTACATCCTGCTTGGTGAGCACCCTGACGTCTCCGCCTTGAAAATCACCCCTTCGTTCTTCATCTTCTAACAGTCCTTCAAGCTCTAGATAGATTGAACGAAGCTCCTCTAAGGTCTCCTCCTCCGCCTGCCACATCCCACGCTGATGTGCTTCCAGCAGGCGGCGTGCGATCTCCTCTAAGGCATACGGGTTGTTTTCCATAAACCAGTCCTTCAGCCCCTTCACAATGCGCTGGTGAATCTCATCGTAAACCCAATCCGGTACAACACCGGAGGTGGCATCCCAGCCGAAGGTGTGAAGCACCCTGGATGAGATGTCACCAGCGCCTTTGTACCCATGTCGCTTTTTGCCTTCCAGCCACCTGGGGTTAAGCAACCTGGTCCTTACGATGCGCTCTATCTCGATCTTCATATCCCGCACATCTGCATGTCCCCGATTGCGGGTATCGCCCCAGTAGGTCTTCACCTCTCTGCCCGATAAAGCCTTCGCTGCCGCAGTCAGACCGCCCTGATAGGCGAAATAACAGCAGCAGTCCAGCGAATCGTGCTCGTCGCTTTCAAGCTTGTTGTACGATATTTCCACCTTCTGAAGGTTCAGGGCAAAGGCCTTATGCGCCGCCTGGCCAAATGCCCCTTTGCCATAAGCATACCCCCCCCAATCCACATATACGTCTCTCAGATCAGCTTCGTCCTTCCAGGCAGAAGCCTCTATGGCGTAATTCACACCCGTACCGTAAGTCCCTGGTGGGCTTGCGAATATCCGATAAGTGGACTCCCTTTCGGAAAGCCCTTTCTCTTTGGACGCTCGAGCATGTTTCTTTATATAGTTCATCTCCTCTGGTTCATCCAATCCGGCTATCTGTCCCACAGCGTCGTCTATCAGTTCGTAGATGTGGGGAAGTGTATCTCTCAAAATCCCGCTTAAGCGGACGGTGACATCTATCCTTGGCCTTTTCAGATCCTTCAGGGGAATTATCTCGATGCCTCGCACCCTGCCGTTGGGATCCCATTTGGGCCTTGCGCCCATCAGATAAAGGATCTGAGCCACCTCTTCACCATCAGCCCTGAATATGTCAATAGACCAGAGCACCATACCTACCGACTCCGGGTATCTGCCCTCCTGTTCAAGGAACCTTGCCAGGAGCTTCTCCGCCAACTCTTCTCCCACCTTCGCTGCCGCCTGCGTGGGCATCCTCCACAGATCAACTCCGTAGAAGTTTCTTCCTGTGGGCAGAACCTCTATTCTTCCTTTGGTTACGCTTCCCGAGGCGCCTGGCTCGATAAACTGACCGTCCAGCCCCCTGAGCAGTTGCGGTATCTCCCGTTCTACCGCCTCTATCCTAGGTATCAGATTCAGTCCATAGTCGACGACTTGGAGCAGCTCGTTCACTGCCTGAGGGTCTTTCACTTCCATTAGCCGATAGAGGGACTTGGTAAGTGGCGAGTGGTCGGGAGTCCCATCGCTTATGGCGATTTTCATCAGTTCAGTGGCCAGCTTTGTGCTCCCCTCCAGCAGTGTGCCGCAAGCCGGGTTGGATAGAGCTTCTTCGTAATCGTAGCCCTGAACTTCCAGGATCTTGCGCCTGATGGAGGGCACCTCCCCCTCGAACCTCAGGATAGAGACCAGCATGTTGACCAATCCTTCGCCCCGAGGAGCTTCGCTTAGAATATGGAGGCCGTCGCGGATCTGCGTTTCGCGGAATAAAGTGAGTTGAGAATGCAGATAGTTGAGGAATGCTCCAAAATTTTCATATTCTCTATCTTCAAACAGGTTGATCCTCTCCGCTAAGTCGGCTATCTGCTCTTGTAAAATCGCAAGTCTGGTCTCTTCGCCTAAATTCTTTGCCTTCTCATACTGTCGCAGAAGCTCTTCTAACTGTTCTAACTCGTCATAGAGCCCGGAAGGGGACATCACAGGGCCCAGATGATCCACCAGGGTGGCGTAACTGCGCCTTTTGGCAATGATGCCTTCAGAGGGATTGGCCACGGTGTAGATATACAGATGCGGCTTATCGGCTATGGAGATCTCAGGAAAATCTTCTTCGGCCAGGCCGACGCCTTTGCCGGGGAGAAATTCCAGATAACCATGAGTTCCCACATGAACTACAGCATCGGAGTGCTGATTGATCCATCTGTAGGTGGCCAACCAGTGGTGGGGTGGGGGAAGAGAGGGATCGTGGAGGATCTTGCACACTTGGCCATCGCATTTCGATCCTGCACAGCCGCGCTTCGGTTGAACCACGATGCTGACGTTGCCGAAGCGAAGCCCGGTTACCATAATCTTACCGTCGCAGACCATTGCCTC
>CAZQSC010000258.1:0-2529 GCA_964595705.1 uncultured bacterium
CCACAGCGATGCCGGCTCGGCAATATGCTGGTTCCCCATCAGCTAAACGCCGCCGGGAAAATTGCTCCAGGTAGTACGCTGCCAGATTCAATCCGAGCCTTCCATCGCAGACGAAGGTCACATCATCCCCACCGAATACAATGGGACGAAAGGGAAGCTTGTTATCCCGAATCTTGATTTCCTTGTTCTGACCAATATAGTCACCATCCTCTTCATGTCGAACTGCCTGTACCAGTTTGGTCACTGTACTTTGGAGTGCTTCTATAGCAGAGCGTTGCACAGACAGAGAGAAGTTCCTCATTTCCTCGATATAATCTCGGTTCTGTTCTGCTGTCGAGAATCGATTCCGGAGCTGCTGGATGCGCTTCCCCATGCTGTTACCGTCGGTATGGATAACAGCGATGTAACTGGACTCCCCTCTTGTACGGCCAAAGTCGTCAAGGTCCTTTGGGACATCATAGCCGTGCCATTCAATCAACTCTTTTAATCTGCTGTGAGCCTTTCGTTCGGCTTTGATTTTGGACTGCACTTCAGCCGAAACCAAACGCCCCTCCAGATCTTTGCCTACTGCGGGTAAACCTGTGAAGGCACAGGCAGCCGTGACCCCCATACCAAGGATGGGTACCGAGACAGGATTATCTTGCTTGCGACGAACCAGAGCATCTATCACCCGCTTGACACATCCTGCCTCTCCACCTAAAGCATCCTGTCGCCAATCGAAATTCTCATGAGCCAGAACGATGTTCAGGCCAGGGGCTTCCAACAGGACTTGGTGTGTTAAGCGACGAGCAAATGCGATGGCTTCGTCACGATTGGCAAAGATGATGACAGTGTTTCCTCCCCCGGCGTACACAACTTCGGCTGCCAAGTTATCCGTCTCGATCTTTCGACCGTTGAACGGCTGGTCAAGATTATCCAAATCATGCACATTGTGAGGCGCAGGCAATGCCTCAATCACCCATTTGCGGGTCGCGCAATTCACAAGATATGAGGCTCCCACATTCTGCTGAAGACTGTTTGTTCCAAAGATGTAGTCCTGAATGCCTGCTGTATCCACGGCTGTAAGAGTATAATGGCTCATTGACTTCCTCATTAGACTTCCTCCTCATACTTCCAGTGATGCATTGGCAGTTTCAAACCATGCTTTCAAGCGTTCTGGTAGATCAGGCAGATCTTTCATACCAAAGACCTGCACCCGGCCTTCAGTGAACCAGGTTTCTTCTACTTCATGTTGCAGGGCATCGGGGTCGTGATAGCAACAAACTAACCCCACGCGTGCCTCATCGCCTCCGATTTGGCGAGCCCGAACGTAGGCTTCCAAAAGATGTTCTTTGCATTTCTCCTTCCGCTCCGAGGCCATGCAAGAAATGGCGAACAATTGGTAGCCTCGAATGGCTGCGACATCCAATTGGAACTCATGACCCTTGGGCCTCTTGAGCTTCAGGTCAACACTGTAGTTGTCCCCGATACCACATACGTCGGCAATTTGGGTGATGGCCCATAAGACATACTCTTCCAGCCATTCCCCAATTAGCCATTTGCTGCATTGCTTCAAGCTCTTACGTCCTAGATGCTGCGCTACCAATTCTGGTGTCGCCGGTTCACCACAGAGAGTGTCAAAAGCCAGCCGGGCCTTTTGGAGCAGAGGGTACTGGGAGACGTCTGGCAAAGACTGACATTTGCTCTCCCTACACCACTTCTGCCATTCCTCTATGGCATTACGCTTGGCAAGAGCTTCTACCAGACTCCGACACAAGTTAGGCTGAAACGGAGTGCGCCGGATGGTGGGCTTATTGTAGCCGTGCAGCGAGACCAACTCAGCCAAATTAACAGTACAGCTGTGGCCCACGGGAATTGACTTGGTCGGCTTCCCCCGGCTGTCAACCCTTAACGACAGGGTCCTTGCATCCAAATAGCTGAACACTCCATCGGGGAATCTTTGTTCGATTGCTCGATACACATGGACGGCCATCGGCTTTGTACCGCCAGAATAGTGCAGGCCTACAGAAGCATCAGCAGGCTGGTTCTTTATGATTTCGCTCACCTTTTGAACAATGCGGTTTCCATTTGCCTCATCTACCTCATAGGGAATGACATTCTGTACTTGCGGTTGCCGGTTTTGGATGGCTTGCTTAAGTCGCGTTGCAATCTCTCCTGTACCGTAACGGCCGCCCGAGTGAAGCAAGTAAATGGTCCCCCCATCCCTTACCAAAAGCAACGCTGCTACATAGTTTGGCAAGGGATTGGTTCCTACCAGGAGAAACAAATGGTCGGTCTGAAATCGAGTCCACTCGCCCATTTTAATGTTACCTCCATATCTACGTCTGCAACCAACTCCACCCTCACACTCAGACTTCGCATCCGCGCACCTCCTTTCCGGTGTCCTTGCACAGTGTACTATAATATGCCGATTTTCTCATCAGAGCAAATTCCGTTTCGATTCGGAGAGATCTCTGATGTTTTCCCTCCCGGTCCGTGTTATCATCAGGCTGTCCCGGCGAAGAATAACCCGAACTTATCGCGCAGGAA
>CAZQSC010000259.1:0-2517 GCA_964595705.1 uncultured bacterium
GTGAGCACTATTATCGGTAGCAAACCTTATCAGCCTATTGCTGAGGTGTGCGGTATTCCCTGTGTGGTTACCGGATTTGAGCCCTTAGATATAGTGCAGGCTATATTTATGCTTATCTATCAAATAGTTAATCAAGAAACTCCTGAGGTCCAAATACAGTACAGACGATCGGTAAGAGAGGAAGGTAACCCCAAGGCCTTGAATTTAATGGAAGAGGTCTTTGAAATTGAACAGTCAGACTGGCGCGGTCTGGGCAGTATTCCAGAAAGTGGGTTAAAGGTTAAGGAGAGCTTTTCTGCCTTTGACGCTGAGACTAATATTCAAGTGCAAGTAGAGGAGACCAGAGAAAATAAGGGATGTATCTGTGGAGCAGTGCTCAGAGGAGTGAACACCCCATTGGACTGTCCACTGTTCGGAAAGATATGTACCCCGGAGAACCCTATTGGTCCCTGTATGGTCTCTTCTGAAGGAACTTGTGCCGCGTACTTTAAGTATGGAGATTATGGAGAATAGACAGAAAATTCTGTTAGCCCATGGCAGTGGCGGTAGACTGATGCACAGCCTTATTGGGGAACTCTTCCAAAAGAAATTCAGTAATGAAATTTTGGATGAGCTTTCCGATTCCGCCGTTATCGAACTCCTTCCTTCCAAAGGAGGGAGTTGTTCTCTTTGTTTCACCACCGACTCCTACGTAGTCCGGCCGCTTTTCTTCCCAGGGGGAGATATAGGTAAACTGGCAATCTGTGGGACAATCAATGATCTGGCAGTTGTAGGTGCCAAGCCTCTATATATATCCTGTGGTTTTATTATTGAAGAAGGTTTAGATTGGGAAGTTCTTGAGAAAATTACCGAATCGATGGCTCAGGTCGCTGACACCGAAGGGGTGAAGATTGTTACCGGTGATGTCAAAGTGGTAGAGCACAACAGTGCAGATAAACTCTTTATTAACACCTCTGGCATTGGAGTACGGGGTGAGGGAGTGAATCTGTGCAAAAAGGCGATATTACCTGGGGATAAGATCATTATCAACGGCACCATCGGTGAGCACGGGCTTGCTGTGTTGGCTGCAAGAGGGCAGTTTGATTTTCAGGCTAAGATAACAAGCGATTGCGCCCCACTGTCGGACTTGATTATGAGAGTTATTCAGTATTCAAAGAATATTAAATTCATGCGCGACCCCACTCGGGGAGGATTGGCCACTGTTTTGAACGAGATGGTGAGTGAAATGGGTTTCGGCGCTGAGCTTTTTGAGGAGCATATCCCAATAAAAGAGGAAGTGAAGGCTTTATGCGAGATTCTGGGGTTTGATCCACTTTATATTGCTAACGAGGGCAAGGTGGTGGTAGTTGTATCGGAGGAGGGTGCTGAGCCTGTACTGGAGCTGATGCGTCGACATCCCCTGGGGAAAGAGAGCCAGATCATTGGTGAGATAGTAGAGGCCCCCAAAGGAAAGGTGATAATGAAGACAAAAATTGGGGGCACTCGCGTCATAGATATGTTAGTAGGCGATCAGTTGCCGAGAATCTGCTGAATGAGGAGTGTCAACGGGCACTTTAAAAGCGGCCAGGCATGGGCACTTCAAAACCGGCCAGTGATTTTGATCATATGGTGTCAGTGGGGTGGAAATGATGAAACTGCCTGATCTTTCTGTAGCTTTTCTAAGAGTGGGATATCTTTTTGAGAGGAGGTGAACACTATAGAATTCGTTAGGAATTGTATGGCTAAGCCTTTGAACTTGAGTAACTTATCAAGATAGAGCGGAGATTACTCATTTCTTCGTCACACCTACAACTAAGGATTTTCGCCGTTTAGAGCCGCCTTTCTTGAGTTTTATCCCAAAAACGCCCTCAGGATATTGAGGGCTTTTTGTTGTGTGGTCAGATCCTCTCCTTTGAGAAGCCTGCAGATCTCCACCTGAATTTTCTCTTCTTCTCTCAAGGGCTCGCCCAAACCAGGAAGATCAAAAAGATCCCTAATCTCAACTCCAAGGGCCTTGGAAATCTTATACAGAGAAGAGATCGTTGCATTAGTTGACCCTCTTTCAATATCGCCCACATCTCCAATGCCTGCCTTTTCTGAAAGATCCATCTGAGTCAAGTTTTGCCGCTTCCTCAAGAACCTAATTCGCTGCCCCAGTTCCTTGAGCAATTTATCCAATTCAGCCATTCCCCACCTCCTTTTAAGGATGAGATAACGAAAAATTTGTACCCATAGAAGGAGATATAAGGAAGATTTTGCTTGACAATCTGGCTTATAATTCTTATTTTTGGAAGTTGTCCCAAAGTTGTATGATGGTACTATAGCCATTGATAACGGATCTCTAGCAGTTTGAACTCGGGAGTCGAGTCTGTACCGAGGTATTCAGTCCACAGTTGATTCCATGAATAAGGGAAAAACACCTTCTTCACAACCACCTTCAGCCAGTTCAGAAGCCCGGCCTCGCTCCATTGTTTACCTATGGCCCAGATCCTGTTTTTTACCTGGCTCGGGGCACTTTCAATGGCATTGGTATTTAAG
>CAZQSC010000260.1:0-2510 GCA_964595705.1 uncultured bacterium
TGCTTTACTTTAGTCGACTCCCTGGGACAGGGCTACCACCCTCTGGTAGCATCAGCCCTGTTTCTGGAAAAGGGAGAAGAATTCTGGCTCCAGGAGGGAGAGGAGCTTAAAAGCAGTCTCTTTTTCGAGATTCCTAAGGATGCAAGACCATATCGACTCAGGTTTAATCAGCCGAGATAAGCTTAGCGCGACAATCCGCAACGGTCAGAAGGGAAGTGAACTAAAGTGCCTAAAGTTGGAAGTGAACTAAAGTGCCTAAAGTTGGAAGTGAACTAAAGGATTTTGCTTTAGTTAATTTTAGACACTTTAGACACTTTAGACACTTTTAACTTCCTTTTAAAAGGACTTGGAGATGAAACCAGAGAAGGTAAATGTCGCAGTGATCGGGGTGGGCAATATGGGACGCCACCATGTGAGGGCTTACTCTGAACTGGCTGGGGTAAATCTGGTGGCTCTCTCAGACCTGAAGGACCAGTTGGGCAAAGAGATGGTGCAGAGGTTCCACATCCGTTTTTACCACGATTACCGAGAGATGCTGGAGAAGGAGGATATTGATGCCATATCCGTAGTTGTACCCACTGCCGTCCATAAAGAGGTTGCCCTGGACTGTATTCAAAGGGGCAAGGCAGTGCTGATTGAGAAACCACTGGCCGACAGTGCAGAAGCTGGGGATCAGATCATCGAAGAGGCCGAGAAGCATAAGGTCACGGTGCTGGTGGGACACGTAGAGAGGTTTAATCCCGCCGTGCTCAGGTTGAAAGAGCTAATGGAGGAAGGGAAACTGGAGAGAATAACCTCGGTTATCGCCAGACGGGTGGGAGTTTCTCCACCTCAACTGAAGGAGGCAAATGTTATTGTCGATTTGGCCGTCCACGACATAGATGTCTGTAATTTCCTCCTGGGCAAAATACCCCAGCAAGTCTATGCCAGAGCAGGCAAGGCATCAAACAGCCAGAGGGCGGATTTTGCCAGCATCTTCTTAGACTACAATGGAACCGATGTGCTCATCCAGGCCAACTGGATCACCCCGGTAAAGATCAGGGAACTTAATGTAACCGGAACAAAGGGTTATGTTGAATTAAATTACATAACTCAAAAGCTCAAACTCTATGAGAGCAACTACCACAGAGGGTTTGACTCGTTCGGGGACTTCATTGTGAGGTTTGGTACCCCTAATATCCGAGAGGTGGATGTGAAGACTGCCGAACCTCTCAAGATGGAGTTAAGACATTTCATTGCTTGTGTTAAAAACAGAGAGAAGCCTCTGGTCTCAGGCAAAGATGGCCTGAATGCCTTGAAGATTGCCCTCAGTGCTGTTCAGTCCTGGGAGGAAGAGAGGGTTGTTCGGATAGATACTGCTTTGTGACCCGGAATAGCTTCTTACGAAACAAACTTTTCCCAAATCAACTGGATGATAAGATGTCATCTGTTGTCAAGTATGGCTGAGGTTATTCGTTGTTCCTCAAGGTATTTTCGAAAGGCTCTTAAACATAGAGCACAGTATGGCACCTTCACACAATATATGACGGGTTAATGGTCTCGGAGAATAAAAACAGTTGGAGTGAATAAACGGATAAGACCAGTGCCAGCAGTCCATCTGCAAATTTTGCAAAAAAGCCTTGACGACATTGTGCTAGCTTATTATGTTCTTGAACGGTCATAGAGGAGATCCTAATGAACCTCGTGAAAAATACTGTCTTACCCCCTGCAGAAAAATAGGTGGACTCAGAATAAGTACGCACTCTGGATTCCGCACAGGTGGCTTGTATTGTGATTCTGCAAGTCTGGTGCGGATTTTTTTGTCCCCGGGGCCCAATAGACTCAAACGCGGAAACGAAGTGAGGGAAGCGTAGCAATGAAGCTTTGCTGTGGATCCAATGTGCCTTGAGTGTCGTTTTCGACTGAGGAGGTGAGCAGAAGATGTAAAAAGCACTCTCCCCGAATTCAGCGAGATGGTCAAGATTGAGAAAACCAAGTGCCAGGGCTCAGAGATTTCATCTACCTGGCAAATCTAACCCAAAGGAGAAGAAGATGCAAGCGAGAAGATTGGTATTATTGGCGGCGGCAGTGTTTAGTGTGACATCGTTGCTCTGGGCTGGGTTGGTTTTGGCCCAGGGTCCCCGTCCCTTCCAGGAGGTGTTTCCCAATGCAAAGGTGGAGTGGGAACTGACCCTGCCCAACCCTTACCCAAACGGGCAGATTGTGGGTTGCGAGGATGGGTTTGTGCTGATTACAAATGACCGCACCCATTTATATCGTTACAATGCAGAGGGGAAAAAGCTCTGGGAGCTCTCTGATATCAAGCGTCTGCCTTATGGAGAGGGTGGCAAAATGATAGGCGGTATATGGGGGGCTCTGGTCTCACGAGATGGCAGATTCGTCTATGTGAAGCGTGATGCTGGCCTTGCCACCAAACCCGCTGAGGAATACACCCATGAGGGACTCTTAGGGTTGAGTGAACCCCAGGGGGAGTATTTCAATGCCCAGGGTAACAGCCTGTGGAAAAGGGA
>CAZQSC010000261.1:0-2460 GCA_964595705.1 uncultured bacterium
TACTCATCTAGGGGTTTTATTTCTTCGATCTTTTTGCCTGGTTTCTGATTGCCCTCCTATTTCACCTCCGCGCCTTTTTCATCCGGAGCCTCCGCAGGCGGGACCTCGTCTGAGGTCGGCGCATCAGAGCTGAACTCCTCTATGGAAGTAACGGTTGCCTTGGGCACACCCAGCACACCATTCTTGAAATGGAACTTTATCTCTCCACCCTCTTCCCAGTAACGGTCCGTTATGAACTGATGTCCGCTTTTCAGGTGGATGATATGATCTGCAAAGGAGAGAAACGGGTAACAAAAAATTGCGATAATAGCGATAACTGGAACTGCAATCAGCCTTTTCATAGGTGTTCTCCTGGATTCAAGGGAAGACCATCATTTTATCGCAATTTACATAATTGTATTGCCAAGCAACCATATTGTCAACGGCTAAATCATTTTCGCCGGGATAACCCCACGTTCCGAGGGGTTGATCCTGTCAGGAATCGTGCGCCCTGATACATTCTTATCTTTGCGGTTTGTATATTCTCAATAAATCCGGGACCAATACTTTCCATCCCGTCCCGGCGGAACCGAAGGCGCAGGAGGTTTGAGAAGTTACAAAATCATTAGCCGTGGCACAAAACTTGCAATGATATTTTTTGGAGCCATGGAAGCTCAAAAAGCCCATGGGATTATCAGGAAAGGGCGTAATAAGGGGTTCACCTTATCGAGGTCCTTGTTGCAATCGTCATCCTCTCGGTGGGGATGTTGGGAATGGCCGCTCTAACCATGGCGATTATCCAGGGGAATGAATTCTGCGATAATCTGACCACCCCCACCACCCTGGCGCAGGACAAGATGCGAGATATGATGAGGTTAGGGTATTCAGGTACGCCGGCAACCACAACGACTGTTATTGAAAATTACAATTCTATTTCAGGGTATGCCGAATACAAGTAGGGTCAAAGAAACAGACGTGGACAATCCGGTCCCGGGGATGAAGATGACTACTGTAACCTCGTACTGGGATTCCGATAACGATTCGGTTGAACTTAAGACGATTCTTGCCAAATAAGAGGGGGCCGATGCAGGGTTACACAGAAAAGAGGGAACAGGGATTTACCCTGATCGAACTCCTTGTTGCCATGGTAATCGCGCTGGTTTTGATTTCAGCCGTATCCGCCGCCTTTCTCAGCCAGCAGAAAAATTATGCGGTCCAGGAACAGGTTTCCGAGATGATTCAAACCGCACGGGCATCAATGGATATGGTAATCCGGGAGATCAGGATGGCAGGCTATGATCCGACCGGAACGCTGCAGAGGGATGATCCCACAGAGGCGGGTGGGGTCCCTTTTGTGGGTATTCCCTATGATAGCAGTCAGTTGGAGATTGTCGCGGATATTGCGGGTACTACTGATGCCGAGGGTAACGTAGTCGGTGATGGAGATACGGACGACGCGAATGAAGACATAGTGTATAAATTCTATGATGCGGCAGATCCCACCTACCCAAATCAGATCAAGAGAAAGACGGGTAATGGGACTTTTCAGCCGTTTGTGGAAAATGTTGAGGCCTTTTCCTTCACCTATTTAGATGCGGACGGCAACGCAACAACCAACACTGCGGATATCCGGCAGATAAAGATTGCCATAACCACCAAGACTGCGGAGCCCGATCCTGATTACTCCCATCCCACCTATTCAGATGGCTATAGAAGATATACCCTGACCACGCTAATTAAACCGATAAATCTTGCACTTTAAGAGGAGATAACGCTCATGAAGGTGAACCCGTCAACAAGGCCGTCAGCGGTAAAGCTTGGTTTTGGAACTGAGAGTGGCGCTGTCCTTGCGATCGCGTTAATGTTCTTGACCATTTTGGCGATGTTAGGGACAACCGCTTTGAATTTGACAGGGACGGACGTGCAAATCGGCGGCAATTACAAGGCCGGCCTCAAGGCTTTTTACGCCGCACAGGCAGGGCTGGAGGAGGCCAGGGAGAGACTATGCCAGAATTCAGCATACCCCATCAATGATAACCATCCCACCAATACCACTTGGACGGCATTTATCGGGACTGATATAAAATCCCAGAAAAAAGGATACGATAGCTCAAATGGGAACCACATTAGGGTGGCCAGCCTTCAGACAGACCTCGATTATACAGTAAAGATAACCCACCTGCTCGACCCGACCGGGAATATTGTCTACTGGGGAGACGAAGACGGTGACGGGATCTGTGAAAAGACCACCACCTCCGGTCCGGATATGAGAAACATCTATCTAACCATCAGTTACGGGGCTTTCGGCAGTGCCCAAAAAACAGTGGTGGCAGAGATGACGCCCCGGCCCCCCGTAACAGTGCCTGCGCCTCTCTACATGAACGCCCCCACGACCATCCAGGGGAGCAGCCCCCACATCATCGGCACCAACCACCCGAGCTGCGGAACCGGAGATGATTTGCCCGGAATAGCCTCAACTCT
>CAZQSC010000262.1:0-2456 GCA_964595705.1 uncultured bacterium
TGAATATCATCCTGGATATGGGGTTCTCGACTGCGTCGTAGGATATTAAGCAGGTGATATTAATGGATAATATTTTAAAAACGGACAGCCGAGAGGAATCGCAAGAAAGTTCTGAACGATTCCGTCTTCTTGAATCTTTAGCAGAAAGTCTTCTCTCTAAACGTGATGAAGCTGTGCAATTTCGTGCAGCTTCCGGGGTCGAGCGCCGCTGGCGGGAAGATGAAGAACTATTTGACGGTCTTGGCGAAGAGGGTTCGGCCAAGATGATTGATTATGCTACAGGAGAAGCATATTTACAGAACACAAAAGGGCCTAAAAGGTCCAAAGTGATTGTGAATATTGTTCGTGGAAAATGTGAAACAGCAGAGGGGCGTTTTGCCGATATCCAATTACCTACTGACGATCGAAACTGGGGACTGAAACCTACTCCTGTCCCTGAAATTGCTGAAGCCCTGAAAGACCAGCGTCAAGCAGCAAGAATTGAAGACGGGCAACCTTTGGTGCAAAATGGGCAGCCTATACGGATATCAGATGTAGCGAAATCCGAACTCGAAAGAATCAAAGAGCGCATGGCAGGCATGGAACTGGAAATAGAAGATCAACTCAATGAATGCCAGTTTAACGCAGAATGCCGAAAAGCTATAAGAAGTGCTGTACGGCTCGGTACCGGAATTCTGAAGGGTCCTAATGTTGTAAAAAAGATAGAAAGGGCCTGGGTAAAGCAGACAGATCCTTCCGGCGCAGATGTATATGTAATGGAAATGCGAGAGAATTTCCAGCCGGCGTCGAAATGTGTTGATTGCTGGAGCGTTTATCCTGATCCTAACTGCGGGGAGAGTATTGCGACAGCAGCCTATATTTGGGAACGTGAAGAAATTCTGCCCAGGGATGTACGTAATCTTGTCGGGGTAGAAGGCTACTTTGAAGAACAGATACGTGCAGTGCTGACAGAAGATCCAAAAAAAACCACCGTGAATGTTGACAAGGGTGGGAAATATAAAGTTGAGCGTACAGCAGTAGAAAAGGGGCAGGCATACGAAAAGTGGGAATATTACGGAGATCTGAACAAGGAAGATCTTCTTGCCCTGGGATGCGAGGTTGAGGATACATGGCAAGAATCCGTATCTGCTTGCGTTGTTTTTATCAACGATAAACCAGTCAAGGTACAACTTAATACTCTTGATTCGGGAGAACTCCCATATGATTTTTTCCAATGGACCAGCGTAACTGATTCGCCTTGGGGCATCGGAATTCCAAGGATGATGAAATGGCACCAAAGAATCCTTACATCTGCTTGGCGGGCAATGATGGATAATGCGGGAGATTCGGCGGGAGCCAATATTATTTTAGGCCCAGGAGTAGAGCCGGATGACGGAAAGTGGGAAATAACCGGGAAGAAAATCTGGAGAGCTTTAGGTGATACTGAGGATGTACGGGCCGCTTTTGCTCAATTCCAGGTCGCAAATAACCAGCAGGACTTACAAAGAATCATAGAGCTGGTTTTACGATTTATCGACATGGAAACTTCAATTCCGATGCTGTTTCAGGGGGAGAAGGGCGGAGCGCCTGAGACTTTAGGCGCTACCAATATAATGGTCGATGCTAATAATGTGGCTTTGCGAACCCGTGTGAAGAGATGGGACGACCAAATTACTTTCCCCCATATTCGTCGTTATTATGACTGGAACATGCAGTATAATGAAAATTCTGAAATCAAGGGTGATTATAATGTAGACGCCAGAGGAACTTCAGTTCTATTGGAAAAAGACCAGCAGTCACAATCTTTAATGGAAATAATGGCTGCCAAGCAAGACCCGGATTTTGCGGTTATGATTGACTGGAAAAAAGCTATTAAGCAGCTTTTAAAGCAAAAACGTCTGGATATTATGAAATCTGAAGAAGACCTGGAATCTATTGAAAAACAGAGACAACAGCAGCCGCAACAACAAGATCCAAGAGTAGAAGGCAGTATCCAGGTTGCGACTATTCGTGCCGAAGGCGATTTACAGAAAGAAGAATTAAAACAAAAATCTGACATGCGAGAGTTAGAGCTCAAGCGTGAGACGATGATATCAGAACTCGAAGCAAAAAGACAAATGATGGAAGAGGAGCAACGGCACGAAAGAGAAATGAAGATGATGGACTACCAAATGAAGATGATGGAATTCTCACAGCAAAGCGGCTTGAGTTTACAAAAGATAAAGAGTGAATTAGCCCGTGATGCAGCAAAAATCCGGTTGCAAGAGAAGTTATCCATGAGAAAAGAGGGGGCTGGCCAGGTGCTCACTCCTCCGGTTGAACCTGCCGGTCGAGCGCCAGAAGGGGAAGCGTATCAGAAATGAACTTTAAGAACCTGGTAAATAGATACTTTAAAGAGCCTCCTTTGGATGTGAAGTTGCCGGGGGATGCGATAACAGAGGAAGGAAGACTTGATATATATTCTGAAACATGGGTAT
>CAZQSC010000263.1:0-2446 GCA_964595705.1 uncultured bacterium
AATTTGGAGTAGAATACCTCGCAACTTTTCGATTATCTTATCCGCCACCTCTTCTGGTGAGCCTTCGGTTTCTGTTTGCACTACGATGTCAGCTTGCTGGTAGAATTTCTCCCGCCGGGCAAGCAGGGATTTAATCTTCTCCAGTTTCTCTGTGTCTGAGAGGCCGGCCAAAAGGGGTCTTTTGTTGTTCCCCTTCACTCTCTGTAAGATGACCTCTGGGGAGGCAGAGATATAGACACTGATGCCCTGCTGAACTATCTTGCGATTTTCAGCATAGCAGGGTGCACCACCACCTAAGGAGATCACAGCACTTTTCCTCTGAGAGGCCTCTCTGATGCACAGGTGTTCCAGCCGGCGAAACTCTTCCTCCCCTTGCTGAGTAAATATCTGGGAGATGCTTTTCCCTGCCTTCTGTTCCACCAGTTGGTCGGTGTCGATAAAATCTCTGCTCAGTTTTCTGGCCAGGGACTGGCCCACTCTGGTCTTTCCGGAGCCCATAAACCCTAGCAAGAAGATGTTCTTCTCCATTGGGAAACTCTCTGTTTCAGCTCTGCCATGCTGTCGCCGCCGAATTTTTCCAGCAGGGCATTGGCTAAGGTGAAGGCCACCACCGCCTCAGCCACCACTGAAGCCGCTGGCACAGCGCAGATATCAGACCTCTCTTTATGGGCGGAGGCGGGCTGCTTTGTCTTCATATCTACAGACCGAAGAGGGGTAGTCAGGGTGGGAATTGGCTTCATAGCAGCTCGGACGACAATCGGCTGGCCATTGGACATCCCCCCCTCTATGCCCCCGGCATTGTTCGTCTTGCGGTAATAGCCCTGTGGGCCATAGTATATCTGGTCCTGAACTGCCGAGCCTGGGACTTTAGCTGCCTTGAATCCCAGCCCAAACTCCACTGCCTTTATGGCCTGGATACTGGTTAAGGCCTGAGCCAAGAGGCCGTCAAGTTTTCTGTCCCAGTGTACATGGCTTCCCAATCCCACGGGCAGCCCGGAGACAATCACCTCGAAGACACCCCCCAGGGAGTTGCCTTGCTGTTGGGCATGGTCGATCTGCTTCAACATCTCCTTCTCTGCTTCCGGGTCGATGCATCTGACCGGCGAGCGGTCGGCGAGCTCGTTCAGGGTGCTCACATCTGTCACAGAAATCCGGGCCTCTGCCTCCCCTATAGAGAGAACATGGCTGGCCACCAAGATCTCTAATTCCTCTAAGAGTCTTCTGGTCAGAGTGCAGAGGGCAACTCTTATTGCAGTCTCTCTGGCACTGGAGCGCTCCAGCACATTTCTGATGTCGGAGTGGCTGTATTTGATAGCACCAGCAAGGTCGGCATGCCCCGGCCGAGGGACAATAACCTCTTCGCCGCTGGGCACTGCCTCCGGTTCCATTATCTGTTTCCAGTTCTGCCAGTCTTTGTTCTCTATTAAAAGGGCAACAGGGCTGCCCAGGGTTTTGCCAAATCTGACTCCGGAGAGTATCTCGACCCTGTCGGTTTCGATTCGCTGCCTGGTGCCTCTACCATAGCCTTGCTGCCGGCGTCTCAGTTGATGGTTGACGTAATCTGCGGTAATCTGGAGCCCGGCTGGCAGGCCTTCCAATATGCCCACCAGGGCGCGGCCGTGAGATTCACCCGCAGTCAAGTAGCGCAGCATAGTCCTTTACCTTATGTTGTTATACCAAACGCACGTAAAAAACTGAGAGAAAGCATCACCATCGCACCTTGGCTGATTGCCCGGCTCGGGGTGAGACCTAATGCGTGAAACGTGAAAACGATACCGATATTGGGTTTAATCACGTTTCACGTCCTCTCAAGGGTGCCGATTGGCATAGCATACTCATTTCCCAGATTTCAAGTGCGCCTAGTAACCCTCGGTCAGTTCACCAGAAGAGAAGACCGGGGTAGTTGTGCAGAAAACTGCTTCTTTAAACCAAGTTCTTTTGCTATCCTAATTATCTGAGGCAGCTCAAGTCCAATAGAAACTATAAGGTCAGAATAAGAAAAGACATCCTTAAGTGAACCCGACAGCACCACTTTCCCTTCCGACAGAACAGTGATTCTTTCTGACAACTGGGCCACCAGGTCCATATTATGTGATATGAGAACAACGGTCTTGCCTTGACGGTGGAGGGCTTTCAGGATCTTCACCATCTGTTTGGTGCCACGGGGATCCAGCCCCACCGTCGGCTCATCTAAGACAATCACCTCTGGGTCCATTGCCAGCACCCCGGCAATAGCCACACGTCGCTTCTCTCCCTGGCTCAAGTGCATAGGCGATCTCTGACTGAAGGAGTCGAAATCCAGTTCTACTGCCTCCAGCGCCCACCTCACCCTCTGCCCAACCTCCTCTTCCGCTATTCCCAGATTTCGGGGACCAAAGGCGACATCCTCCCCAACCTTTTCCTCAAAAAGTTGAAATTCCGGAAATTGAAAGACCAGTCCCACCTT
>CAZQSC010000264.1:0-2426 GCA_964595705.1 uncultured bacterium
TATCCCCGACCTCAGATGCGTCGGGAGTTCTGGTTGAATCTAAATGGCATCTGGCAATTTGAGATCGACCCAGGGCTTTCCGGACAGGAGAAAGGATGGGCGTCGGGCAAGGAGTTTTCCAAAGAGATTTTGGTTCCCTTCTGTCCGGAAAGCGAACTCTCTGGGATTAAAAATCGGGATTTTATGCCTTCAGTTTGGTACCGGCGCAGTTTTAAGATTCCAGAGAATTGGAGTAACAAGCATGTTTGGCTTCACTTTGGTGCGGTGGATTACGAGGCCACCGTCTGGGTGAACGGCCGCCTTGTAGGTGGCCACCGCGGTGGATATACGCCCTTTGCTTTTGATATCACCGACTTTCTCCAGAAGGGAGAAAATGAACTAGTGCTCAGGGTATTCGATGACACCCGCAGCCCCACTCAACCTACTGGTAAGCAGTCGACCCGATTCGATTCTTACGGTTGTCGTTACACTCGGACAACTGGCGTCTGGCAGACTGTCTGGCTGGAAGCCGTGCCAGAGCCCCATATCACCTCCTTGCGGATGATTCCAGATCTGGACGCTGGACGAATGATCCTCACGGCCAGCCTTAATCGTCCCTTTGCCGGCCTAAAACTTCGGGCCGTGGCACAGGTAGATGGTAGAGCTGTTGCCCAGGCAGAGACATCCGCCTTTGCCCAATCGGTCCTCCTCGTGCTGGAGCCGGAGGAGGTCCGGGCCTGGTCACCCTCCGATCCCTTCCTTTACGATTTGATCCTCACGCTTGAAGAAGATGGCACCGTGGTTGATCGCGTAGAAAGCTACTTCGGACTTCGCAAAGTACATATTCAAGCGGAGAAAATCCTTCTTAATAATCAACCTGTTTTCCAGCGTCTGGTGCTGGATCAAGGGTTCTATCCCGATGGAATCTACACCGCGCCGACTGATGAGGCTTTGAAGCACGATATTGAGATTGCAAAAGGCCTGGGGTTCAATGGGGCGCGACTTCACCAGAAGGTATTCGAACCTCGTTTTCTCTACTGGGCCGATAGGCTGGGCTATCTGGTCTGGGGAGAATACCCTAACTGGGGAATCGATCACAGTCGTCCCGAATTACTGGAGTATATGTTGCCAGAATGGTTAGAGGCGGTAGACCGCGATTTTAACCATCCTTCTATTGTTGGCTGGTGTCCCTTCAATGAGACCCCGAGGGAACAAGGTCCGCAGTTGATTCGCACCGTCTATCGAACCACCAAGCTGGTAGACTCCAGTCGGCCGGTTATTGATACCTCAGGCTATGTTCATGTGGAGACCGATGTCTACGACTGCCACAACTACGAGCAAGATGCGAAGAAATTTGCGGCCTTTTTTGAACCTTTTCGAAAGGGCGAGTCGCCCTGGCGGAACTATCCAGATCACAACGTTCCTTGGAAGGGGCAACCTTATTTTGTCAGCGAATACGGAGGCATCTGGTGGAATCCCGGGCAGAAAGATGAGAAAAGTTGGGGATACGGCCAAAGGCCGAGGTCAGAGGAGGAGTTTTTACAGCGCTACCGGGCATTGACCGAGGCACTGCTTTTCCATCCCAGGATGTGTGGTTTCTGCTATACCCAGCTATACGACATTGAGCTGGAGGTCAATGGACTTTACACCTACGATCGAAAGCCAAAGTTTGACCCTGGGAAGATCCGAGCTATCAACAGCCAACTGGCAGCGATTGAGGAGAAAAAGTGAAAAGTGAAGCGTGAAACGTGAAAAGTGGGAGTAAAAGGAAAATGAACTATGGAGAATGGGAGAGATCTGTTCCGGAGGAAATCACCGGGGGCTCGTTATGGAAGCTGGAAGCGTATCGCCTGGGGTTGTTTATCTCGGATGTGGGTTGGTATGATGTGACAAAGCTTATGCGAGATAAACGCACATTGAGTTTATCTGATCAGCTTTATCGGTCGCTGGGCTCTATCAGTGCCAATCTTGCGGAGGGCTATTCCCGCGGCACGGGCAGAGATCGGGCGCGTTTTTATGAATACGCTCTCGGTTCTGTCAGAGAGTGTCGTGATTGGTACTACAAGAGCCGACACATACTTTCAGAGTCTGTTAGTTGGCATCGCATACGCCTGTTAACACAGATTATTCGTTTGCTGATAACCATGGTTCCGCAGCAGCGCGGCTACGTCCTGCGTGAACAAGGTATGCCGTATAAAACCAATCAGTGCAACGCTGAATTGGACATAACCGTGAATCGTGAGGTGTTGGATAACCTACTCCGGGACGTTCCCCTCCCTTAATCACGTTTCACGTATTACGCTTCACTTCTGGCATATTCTGAAACGCAATAGAGCAATAAGCTAAGAAGTCTTATCATCGGTGGAGGAAAATATGTCTCCAATATCATACCCATTAGACCTTGCCACTCGTGCTAAAGCAGCACTGAACTATTTCATCCAGAACCC
>CAZQSC010000265.1:0-2410 GCA_964595705.1 uncultured bacterium
GCTAAGTGATGAAGAACGACCTGGAAGAGTTCGATGCCCGGATAAAACAGTATTTTCGATGGAACTTTACCGTCAATGCTGTCGATTTTGCCTTCTATGTTCTTGCCTTAAGTTTCGTTTCGCAGTTGACCATACTGCCAGCCTTTGTGAGAAAGTTTACTTCGTCTAACCTCATCATCGGTATAGTTCCTGCCATTAATGTGATCGGGTGGCTGTTGCCGCAGATCATATCCGCCAGATATGTGGAGAAGCTCAGCCGCAAGAAGAGGTTTATACTCATAGTGGGCACCGGAGAGCGTCTGCCCTGGTTGTTTATGGCTCTGGCTGTTTTTCTGGCTTCGTCTCCTCTGAAAATTGCCTCGTTCTTCGTTTTTTACTCGCTTTTCTGTTTGTCCGGGGGAGTGAATACACCTGCCTGGCTAGATATGATAGGCAAGATTATACCTGAAAGGAAGCGAGGGAGCTTCTTTGGAGCGAGTAACCTCATAGGCAGTGGCGTAGGAGTGGGTGGAGCCCTGGTTTCGGGGCATCTACTGGAGAGATTGGCTTTCCCGGGGAACTTCGCTGCCTGTTTTATGCTGGCATTTGTCCTCATGGCTATCTCTCTGGGGGCCATCGCGCTGACTAAAGAGCCAGCGTATCCAGTGGTGAAAAAGCCGTCTACTCTGAGGGACTATCTGAGTCAGCTTGTGGTCATAACCAGGAGTAATCGCAACTACTTTGTTTTTCTGATTGCCACTGTGATCATCAGTTTCAGCGGAATGGGTACGGGGTTCTTTACTGTGCACGCAATTGGTAAGCTCAACTTATCTGGAGACGAAATTGGCAGGTTTACCGCTATTTCTCTCTTCTTCCAGACGGTGACCAATCCTCCCTGGGGATACCTGGGCGATAGAAAAGGACACAAACTCGTAATGGAAGCGAGTGCCGCAGGAGCTATCCTAAGCGCCATAACCGCGGCGTTTGCAAGCTCCACCACCTTTTTCTATGCTGTCTTCGCGTTCACAGGGATTTCACTCAGCGCATCCGTTATAGCCAGATTGAGCATCGTGCTGGAATTCTCGGAGCCGGAAGAAAGACCCACGTATATTGGCCTGACAAACACTGTGAGGGCGCCCTTCTCAGCTATCGCACCCATGCTCGGAGGTATGCTGGGAGATCTGTTCCAGCTTCCTTTCGTCTTTTTGCTCACGGCTGCCATCGTTTCCGTCGGGTTGCTTGTCCTTCGCCTGGGTGTGAAAGAGCCGCGAACACAGAGGTAGTTTCGATCTATCGGATCCGCTGATCTATCACTCATCTATGGATTGCCAGACGGCGACTCAAAACATAAAATTTCCGTCCCGAGGTCTCCAGCAATACTTCTTATACCACTTTGAGCAAGTTTAACGTGAGTTCGACATAAAAAGATCGGTATAAAAAAGGAACTCCTTCTGATATAATGAGAAATCATTATTAACTCATCAACAGAAAGGAGTTCCCGATGACTGATAATATTATAACACAATTCATAAAACTTTTCTGCCACGTTGATGACTTCTGTCTGAAATTCGAGCCAGAATTCAACAAACGACTACTAGAAGACGGTACCAGAAAGCGCATCAGGAAAAGTAGGCTGTGTCTCAGTGAAGTCATGACCATCATCATCTGGTTTCATATGTCTGGCTACAGAACATTCAAAGACTACTACACCAGGGAGGTATGCGTTCATCTGCGCTGGGCATTTCCCAACCTGGTGAGCTACAACCGCTTTGTGGAACTCATGTCAGATGCATTGTTTCCCTTGTGCTGCTATCTGTTGACAAGAAAAGGAGACTGCAGCGGCATCTCCTTTGTGGATTCCATGCCCATTGCTGTTTGTCATAATCGTCGTATTCACTCTCATAAGGTCTTCCGCCATGTAGCCAGACGTGGCAAAACCAGCATGGGATGGTTCTATGGCTTCAAGCTTCACCTGGTCGTCAATGACAAAGGGGAACTGCTTGCCTTTCGTCTGACTCCAGGGAATGTGGATGACAGAGAACCTGTGCCAGAGATAGTCAAAGGCATTTTCGGCAAGCTGTTTGCTGATAAGGGATACATATCTCAAGAGTTGTTTAAGCTCCTGTTTGCTGATGGTATTCAGTTGATAACCAGACTCAGACGAAACATGAAAAACCGGTTGATGCCTTTGTTTGACAAGCTGATGCTTCGGAAACGAGCGATTATAGAGACCATTCACGATCAGTTGAAGAACATATCGCAGATCGAGCATAGTCGGCATAGAAGTCCAGTCAACTTCCTGGTGAATGTCATCTCGGCTCTTATCGCCTATACTCACAGAGAGAAGAAACCTTCTCTTGACATTAGAGCTAATGATTTAGCAGGTTTGCCTGTTACTGTTGTTTAGCAACCTTATATCGAACTCACGTTA
>CAZQSC010000266.1:0-2375 GCA_964595705.1 uncultured bacterium
GTAGACCTTCCCGGCACCTATAGTCTCTCCGCCTACTCTTTAGATGAAAGGATAACTAGGGATTTTCTCCTCCAGGAAGCCCCTGATGTAGTAGTGGTGATTATTGATGCCTCCAACTTGGAGAGGAATCTCTACCTGCTCTGCCACCTGCTGGAGTTGGGTGCCAATGTCATCTTAGATCTGAATATGATGGATATGGTAGAAAACCAGGGGATAGAAATTGACACCCAAAAGCTCTCCCGCATCCTGAATGTGCCGGTGATAGAGACTGTGGCCAACAAGGATGAGGGGATGGAGGAGCTGAAAGCGGCAATAATAACTGCAGCACAGAATAAAAGGACTCCTACCTTTAAAGTAGACTACGGGAGAATTATAGAAGAGGGGATAACAGAACTCTCAGAATTCTTGAAAGATAAAGTTCTACCAGGGGTTTATTCCTTGCGGTGGTTGGCTGTGAAACTCTTAGAGGCAGATCCCGAAATACTGGGGAAGGTCAAGTCCCTGCCCCAGGCACAGCAGATACAGAAGGCGACCTTAGAGTGCAGCACCCGGTTAGAAAAGCGCCTGGGTTATGACCTGGAGACGGCTATCGTGGAGAGAAGATACGGACTGTTAGAGGGCTTGGTGCGAGGGTGCACGGAAAGACACCTGGGGATAGAACGAAGGCACGAGCTCTCCGACCGGATCGACAGGGTGGTGACCAACAAGCTGTTGGGAATACCCATCTTTTTGGGACTTATGTGGTTTTCCTTCCAACTGGTATTCACTCTGGGTGCTCCGCTTGCCGGATTTATTGACTCGTTTTTTGGCTGGTTCGGCGATACAGTCTCTGGGGCGCTGGAAGCCATTGGTTCTCCTGGGTGGCTCTCTTCCCTGTTGGCTGACGGGATCATCAGCGGGGTGGGGTCGGTTCTGGTCTTTTTGCCCAATATTCTTCTGCTTTTTCTGATCATAGCTGTTTTGGAAGACTCCGGTTATATGGCCCGGGCGGCCTTTGTGATGGACCGGCTTATGCACGCCTTAGGATTGCACGGGAAATCTTTCATCCCGATGATATTGGGTTTTGGCTGTAATATCCCCGGCATTATGGCCACCAGGACCCTGGAGTCGGAGAAGGACAGAATCCTCACCATCCTGGTGAATCCCCTGATGTCCTGTTCTGCTAGGCTTCCCATCTACACCCTTTTTGCTGGGGCATTCTTCGCCAAAAGACAGGGCTTGGTGGTCTTCTCCCTCTACCTTATGGGGATAGTGCTGGCCATTCTGGTGGCCAGGATCTTCAAGTCTATCTTTTTTAAACACGAGGCGGCGCCTCTTATAATGGAACTTCCCCCTTACAGGCTGCCTCAGGTAAAAGGGGTGCTGATCCACATGTGGGAGCGAGGGAGTCTGTTCCTGAAAAAGGCGGGGACGATAATCGTCGTCGGGGTCGTGCTAATATGGCTGCTTGCCTATTTCCCCCTGCATGCAGAATATGCCTCTGCCCAAAGTCTGATTGGCAGACTTGGCTCATTTATCGCTCCTTTGCTGAAACCAGCGGGTTTTGGCTTCCCCCAGGCAGCAGTGGCCCTGCTTTTTGGAATTCTGGCCAAGGAGGTGGTAGTGGGAACGCTGGGGACACTCTATGGCGGGGAAGCAGTAGCGCTCAAGGGTGCATTGCTTCAACATTTCACCCCGCTGTCTGCTTACACATTTATGGTGATCTCCCTCATCTACATCCCCTGTCTTGCCGCCATCGCCACTATAAAACGGGAGACTAACTGGAAATGGACCGGGCTGGCCGTGGGTTACAGTTTAATCTTAGGATGGCTGACAGCAGTGCTGATTTATCAGCTGGGAAGCCTTCTGTAAAAAAATTTGTCTCTGAATGTAGGCTATCCTATAAAAGTTAGGCTAACCAAAGAACCATAGGGTGGGTAGTACTTCACAACGGAATAAGGAGGACAAATGAACTCAAAGAGAGGTATATGGTCTTCAGAATAATTACAGTATAACGCCTGTCTGCATGCAGACAGCACAGGCAGGGAGGATTAAGTCATCAGCGGGAGGTGATGTCACATGATTGAGGATTAATTCGTTCAGTGGGCTTTTGAAAAAACCGTTAACAGTGCTTAAACAACGAAAGGAGAATCATGAATCGCTCATTTCAGAGACAATCTGGGCATCCATTCTGGCAGTGTTCGTCGGCTTGCTCTACTGCTGTACTGCACAGGTAGAAGGGAAACTAGCCAGGGCTGCGACTGGAATTATCCAATACACAATAGATGCTCACAGTTACGAGGAATGGACATATTTCAGTTTCTCCTCGGGCAGCGTCGTCGAGGTGTCGGATCCCGGAAACTCTCTTGACTGGGACCTTGGTTTCCAACGGCTCA
>CAZQSC010000267.1:0-2363 GCA_964595705.1 uncultured bacterium
GCAAGAGATGGTAATCCATCTCCGAGGGCGGACTTAGGGAGTTCGATGAGTTCTTGAAGGGGTGTGGCGTCCCCCTATCCCTAAAACGGCCGTCTGCCTTAATGTGACAAAAGACTGTGCTGTGAGGAATGCATTTCAAGGCAAAATCTCCCCTCTTCTCCGATCCAGAGCCCTGCTTAACCTTGAAGTATGGGGTTAAGAAGGAAGGCGATTGAGGAGTTCAAGGAGTTCTATTTACAGGAAACTGGTCAGGAGATTTCTGATGAGGAGGCTTGGGAACTTGCCGAGAGCCTCCTTTCTTTGTTTAAGATAATTTGTCGCCCTATTGCCAAAGAAAAAGAAGAACAAGGGAAAGATAACGACGCTTCCAGGTCACCCTAGGTCTTTCTGGTTGACTCCTCTCTACAAAATAGGCTAGATTTGGATAAGAAAGGTCGTCTAGAAAGTAATCCCCAAAACCTCTATGCGCTACTTCATCTATTGTCGTAAATCCTCTGAGAGAGAGGACAGGCAAGTCCTCTCCATTGAATCTCAGATAAACGAACTAAAAAACCTCGCTCAGAGACTGAATTTGAAGGTGGTTGATATCTTTTGCGAATCACGCTCCGCCAAGGCACCTGGCAGGCCCGTCTTCAACGAGATGATAAGGAAGATCAAACAGGGCAAGGCCGAAGGCATCCTCTGTTGGAAATTGGATCGCCTTGCCAGAAACCCGATCGATGGAGGCAAGATCATCTGGCTCCTCCAAAAAGGGATCTTGAAGTGCATCCAGACCTTTGATCGGGCCTACTACCCTGAGGACAACGTCCTTTTGATGAGCGTGGAGTTTGGGATGGCAAATCAATACATCCTCGACTTGACTAAGAACATAAAGAGGGGCCTCAAGGCTAAAGTGGAAATGGGCTGGCGTCCTAATCTGGCCCCTTTGGGTTATCTCAACGATAACACTTATGGCAAGGGAAAGAACGTGATCGTGAAGGATCCGGAGAGGTTCGATCTAGTAAAGAGGATGTGGAAGCTTATGGCAAGCGGTAATTACCCTGTCTCCCGTATCCTAGAACTCGCCGACGATTGGGGCCTGCGCACCCGTAAAGGAAGGAGACTCTCCAAGAGCACGGTCTACCGGATCCTCACCAATCCCTTCTATGCCGGCCTCTTCGAATACCCCAAGGGAAGCGGAAACTGGTATCAAGGAAAACACGAACTAATGGTAACCCAAGAGGAATACGACAGGGTCCAGATCCTTTTGGGTAGAAAAGGGAATCCAAGGCCCAGGAAAAACAACTTTCCATTCAGATGCCTTATCAAATGTGGAGAGTGTGGCTCCACGATCATTGCAGATCCAAAGAATCAGATCATTTGTTCCAAATGCAAGTTCAAGTTCTCTTTCAATAATCGGGACGCATGTCCCAGGTGCAACACCCGGATCGATGAGATGAAAAACCCTACACTCTTAAGGTACGTGTATTACCGCTGCTCAAAGAGAAGGGATCCAAACTGCTCGCAAAAATCAGTTGAGATTAAAGAACTTGAGAGACAGATCGAAGGAGTCCTAGCCCAAATTAGAATCTCTGAAGCCTTCAAGAACTGGGCACTGAAACATCTAAAAGAGGAGGCTGAAAGAGAAAAGATGGACTACGATGAAATCCTTGCTTCACAAAAAAGGGCCTACACCAACTGTCTAAAGAAGCTAGACAATCTCTTTCAACTCAAGATCTCTCCCCTCAATGTGGATGGAAGCCTTATCTCAGATGAGGAATATGCAAAGAAAAAGGCCGAGCTTGTAAGGGAGAAAGCCCGGCTTGAAGAGGCAATAGAGAGACTTAAGAAACAAGAGAACAGATGGCTTGAGGCCGTCGAGAAGACCTTTGACTTTGCCTGTCATGCAAGATACTGGTTTAGAAATGGAACTCCTGAAGAGAAGACCCAGATATTACGTTCCATCGGATCGAACCTAACCTTAAAGGATAGGAAGCTAGAAATAGAGCTAAAAAGGCCCTTTAGGTGGCTCTCCGAAGTCTCAAATGGGTTCCCCGAGGTTAAAAGGGTGATCGAACGTGGAAAACCCCAGGAAAAGCAAAGCGATTTGGAGAAAGTGTATACCTCAAGTCCCATGTTGAGCAGAGCTTTACACGAAGTTCGAACCTGGTTTATGAAGGAGATAGAGAATTTCTACGTCCCTCTCTTCGAAGAAAACCGGTTGGATTAGCATAGTCTTTAATTCGCTTAAGTTCTGCCCTATTGAATCTTTTGCTAACTTATCCTTACCGAGCTAACCACCTTCTTAGAAAAAAGTGAAGGAGTATGATTGGTGACGTCCCGGGGCGTGGTGTAAAAGCGGTGGTCATGGGGGATTGACAAAC
>CAZQSC010000268.1:0-2332 GCA_964595705.1 uncultured bacterium
ATATCAAACCTCCCGCAGGTTTGGAACCTGCGGGAGGTTGCCACGGGGGCATTCAACGGTCTTGCTTGAAGCAAGAGGGTTTGCCCTGTCCAGATTTCCAAAGTCTCGGAGACTTTGGAAATCTTAGCGCTTCATCGCCCGATGGTGTAAGCTGATAGACAAGCCTAAAATACGGTCTATCTCTGCGGAGCCAGCCACTGAAGTGGGTCTAGTGGCTCCTTTTTCTTGAGGATCTCTAAGTGGAGCTTGGGACCATCCAGGGAGCCGGTGTCTCCTGAAGTGGCCAGAACCTCACCGGCTTCGACTTTGTCACCCTTTGCCACAAAAATCTCCGAAAGATGGCTATATAGGCTGAAGTATCCATTTTGGTGGTAAAGCAAGAGAAACTTTCCATATCCCCTGAACCAGTCAACCAGTACCACTGTCCCCGGAGCTACCGCCCGCACCTGGGTGCCAGAAGACACCTTGATGTCGATGCCTCGATTGAAGGTCCAGGTATTCAGGATCTTATCCTTGTATCTGCCGAACCGGTTGAGCACAGGACCTTTCACAGGCCAGGGAAGACGCCCCTTGTGCTCAGCAAGATTGAATGTGGGGATAGTACCCTTAATCTCTTCTCTAACCAGGGACAGTCTCTCCACCTCTTCCAGATACTGCTTGATCGCCAGTTTGATTGCGGCCGTCTCTTTCCGCAGCTCTTCATTCGCCTGCTGGGCTAACCGGCGATTCTTCCGAATCGACTCTAAAAGCTCCTTTTTCTCTGCCTTCTCTACCTCCAGGGCTTTCTGTTTTTTCTGTTTCTCTCTTTGCAGGCGGAGCTTCTTTCTCAGCTCCCTCTCCAGTCTCCTCTTTCTGGTTTCAATCCCCTCCTTAGTGGCCACTATTTCTTCCAAGTCCCTTCTGTCCTGCTGCTGGACTAAGGCGAGATATTTGTATCGTCTCAACAACTCAGGGAAAGATCTGGAAGAGAGCAGAATCTCCACCTGCTTGAGCCGGCCGTGTTTATAGATTGCTCGCAGCCTTCTGGCAAAATCTGCCTGACGTTGTGAAAGGGTCACCGTAGTGGTCTCAAGCTCTTTGGCTGTCCTTTGGATGTCCTGCTGGAGCATCCTCTCCTGGGCCTGGAGGGCGCGAAGATACCTCCGTATCAAATCTATTTGCTTCTCTCTCCAGTGAATCTGTGCCAGAACCTTCTTCTCCCGACCCTTGAGCTTCGCTATCCGCTCTCGGTTTTTTTGGATCTGCTCTCCAATGCTCTCCAATTCTGCCTGTTTTACTTTGATTCGCTCTTCTAATTCTTTCTTCGGGTCAGCAGAAGACCCTGTTTTCCAGCCAAAGAGAGAAAGCAGGAGACAGATTACTACTATCTTTTTCATTTTGTTGGCCTATTTTTGAATTAACTGATGCCGACTCAGGGGAGATGTTTTAAAACCCGACGTACCGCCAGCCGGCTTCCCAGACCACCCAAGATCATCCCTAAGGGGATCATCAACCAGGCAGCTAATTCTGCCTGGGAGACGAAAATCAAGGAGGGGAAGCGAAGACGGAGCCAGCGGTGAACTAAATATAAAAGACCAGCAGCTATACCGCCTCCCAGGGCTCCCCCAATGACTCCCTCCAAAAGGAAGGGGGCCCGGATGAAACTGTCAGTTGCGCCGACTAATCTCATTATCTCAATAGAGTCTCGCCTGGCTAAGATGGTGAGGTTCACCGTGTTGGAGATGACGAATATCGAGGCCGCACCCACTACCAAAGTGACCAGCACGGCGGCAACAGAGAGAATATAAGTCAGACGGTCGAGTTTCTCCACCCACTTCCGTCCATATTCGATCTCTTCCACCACCTTCTCTTTCTCTACGGCCCTGACGACAGCCGCGATCTTATCAGAACTCCTATAGCTGCTTTTGAGCATCACTCTGAGGGAAGCTGGCAAGGGATTCCGGGAGACGGCATCCAGAAGGCCCTCTCCGAAGGTTTTTTGGAATTCTGCTGCCGCCCTCTCCTTGTCCACGTAAAGGACACTTTTTACCTCTGGCATCGCTTCCAACCTTCTCTTCAGACCCAGGATCTGTTCTCTGTTGGCAGCATCGGACAGGTAAATCTCAATCTGAACCCGGCTTTTAACCCGGTTTACCAGACCATAAAGGTTCAGCAGAATCAGCAGGAGTCCCCCGAACACCAGAAGGGAGACGGCTGTTATCCCCACCGAGATGAGGTTCATCCCTTTGGTGCGGCGAAACCCCGCCAGGGCTTCGTTCACTACATAGCTCACAGAATTGGGCTCCTCAGGTTAGAGAATTTTTCCTCTCTCAATCCTTACGCACCGATAAGG
>CAZQSC010000269.1:0-2328 GCA_964595705.1 uncultured bacterium
CCTTAAGTGCCTCTAAGACTACCTCAGCTTTGAACTGAGGACTGTAGGATCGTCTTTTACTCATAATTGAACCCCCTTTCTACTGAGCATAACAAATATAATACTTGTTTAGCTCACTGTCCAGTCCCAGGGGTTCACTTCACTGAATATTTGGGATTGAAAGTTTACACCATTGATACGTGGGTATCTCAGCGGCGGATACCCTATATCAAGCTTGGGAGACTCGTCCGTTTTGACCCGGACGAGATTGACGAATGGATAAAAGAGAAAAGGATTGGGCCCACGTTCACCCCTCTCAAATAAAAGTCTTGACAAGCTTGGGTTGATGAATTAAATTAAAAATTATTGTCTGAGAAGCCGGGACGGAACAGGAAGGATTTAACCGATCCCCAGTAACTGGGTTCGTCACCTTCCCGGCACAAAGAGACAATGAGACTGCCTTCAGTTGCCTGGGGTTTTTACTTGAAGAAAGGGGTGATGCGGAGATTGTCCTTCCTCAGAGAGGAGGGATCAAATTGGCAATATTCAAAAAGGATGGTGCCTGGTATATCGACTACTATGTCAATGGCAGAGGCAGGCGGGAGAGGATTGGGTCCTCCAGAAAATTGGCCGAGGCTGTCCTGGCCAAAAGAAAGGTGCAGATAGCCGAGGGGAAGTTTCTGGATGTATCCGGTCCGACGAAGATAAAATTTGAGACCCTGGCAGCAGAGTACCTCAAATTTTCAAAGATTAACAAGAGGTCCTGGAGGAAGGATCAGGTTAGCATAGAGAACCTTAAGGCCCTCTTCGGTGGCAGATATCTCTCTGAGATCACACCGTTGAAGATTGAACACTACAAGGCTAAGAGGAAGGACCAAGTGACGCCAGCATCTGTTAATCGTGAGCTTGCCTGCCTGAAGCACATGTTCACCAAGGCTATCGAATGGGGAATGACAAGCGAGAACCCGGCCAGAAAGGTGAAACTCTTCAGGGAGAACAATGCAAGGTTAAGATATCTGACTCCCGAAGAGGCGAAACGACTTATCGATGCTGCTACTCCCCACCTGAAGCCTATCCTGATTGTTGCCCTTAACACAGGTATGAGAAAGGGTGAGATTCTCAAGCTCAAGTGGAAAGATATCCATTGGAAGCGAGGAGTTATCCTTCTCACCGACACAAAAAACGGCCAGTGGCGAGAGATCCCAATGAATGGTATCCTGACCGAGACCCTGAGGGATATGATGAAGCAATCAGATAGTCTCTATATCTTTCCAAGCCGCACAGGCAAGCCTTTCACTGAGGTGCGCAAGTCCTTTGAGTCTGCTTTGAGAGTGGCAGGAATTGAGGATTTCCGCTTTCATGACCTCAGGCACACCTTTGCCTCCAATCTGGTTATGGCCGGTGTGGACCTGACGATAGTAGGGGAGATTCTCGGTCATAAGTCCATAGCGATGACTAAGCGATATTCTCACCTTATCTCCATTACACAAGAAAGAAGCGGTGGAGAAGTTGGAAGAAGTGATGCGTCCCAATATGGACACCAATATGGACACCGAGCCCAGGTCGGTTGATGGGAGTGTTTGTGTAAGTCATTGATTTTACTCAATGCGCCTGTAGCTCAGCTGGATAGAGCAGCGGACTTCTAATCCGCCGGTCGGGCGTTCGAATCGCCCCAGGCGCGCTACAGGAAATTGCGAAAGAAAAGCTTAGATGGTGAGTGTAGCTCAGTCTGGTTAGAGCACCAGGTTGTGGCCCTGGTGGTCGGGGGTTCAAGTCCCCTCACTCACCCCAGATATGGCAAAGGCCCCGACCTTTTTTCAAAAGCCGGGGCCTTTATTGACTTGCTCTACAGCAGCACCATATTGAACCCTTCCGTAAAGACCCCTTCTTAATCAGTCCTTAGGAATCCACAGAGTTCCGCCAATCCCTCTTCTCTGACAACGGATGGATATGGCCCGCGGGAGCCCATTATCAATTTGTTGAAAGACCTCGGGGTTTCCCCCGAGTTCTCTTTTATGCGATCTTATCCCTCCTGGATGTCAGTGTTTACCCTTTCGACGACTCAGAGACACATAAAGAGGGAGGCTTGTCAACCTACAGATGATCCGGGTTATTATAAAAATTTTCCTTAGAACTCTACAGTAAATTCGAATCTTAGGTACACCTTACCTCAACAACACCGACTCTCGATGGAAGATACAAAATGTCAGGTGGAGTCCCCCAATTGCATAGACCAAGGATGAGAGTAGAGTGTTAGTGATGTGAGCTGCCTCTGGGAGGCCCATAAATAGCTCACGGATCAAAATCATAGTGTTAAGCAGAGGAACAAAGAACATCCAGTCAGGTGGG
>CAZQSC010000270.1:0-2304 GCA_964595705.1 uncultured bacterium
CCCTTTTTGGATGGCAATGGCCGTGTTGCCCGCCTGATGTCCTATGATATTTTACGTGACCAACTTGATACACAGGGGTTGTGGTCTGTGGCCAGAGGCCTCGCACGACAAGAAAAGAAATATAAGCACCATCTTGCCGCTTGTGATTTGAACAAACGTAATGATCTCGATGGAAGAGGATCGCTCAGCGAAGAGGAGCTTGCAAAATTCACGGCCTTTTTCCTGGAGACTTGCATTGATCAGGTTGATTTCATGGAAAATCTTATGCGCCCCGATAGACTAAAGGATCGCGTAATGATCTGGTGCGAAGAGCAAATGCGAAGCAAGGAGTTACCTCTCAAATCCGATATCGTGTTGCAGGCACTTCTTTATCGGGGAGAATTGAAACGGGCTGAAATTGCTGGTTTGCTCAATGTGAGTGATAGGGTTGCAAGGCGTGTGACATCTGCTCTTATCAAGATCGGAGCTGTAACATCAAGCAGTACACGCGCTCCGCTATTGTTGGCGTTTCCCGCCAAATTTGCCGACAGGTGGATGCCAGGTCTATTCCCTGAAAAATAGCCTTATCCGAGCAGGAATCACACGCTACTATATTTATAACTACAAGAATTGGATCAGTCATAAGTCCGCGATTTTGTCCTGCGGCGCTTGTGCTTTTTCTCCAACTTCCTTCTAAGAGCCGCATCCTGTCCATCAGGGGAGAGCTTCAGATAATCTGCTATGTCACGATTGAGACTCTTGATTTTGATGTTGTGTGAATGGCGCAAGAAGAGCACTGCGTTCTGGAGTGACTGGCGATCAGTAAGCTGCTTATGGATGAGGGCATCCATTTCCAGTTCATCGCGTAGCTTGTATTGAATGGTTTCAACCTCATTCATTTTTTTGATCTTCTTATATTCCCCCGATACCCGAAACCACAGCGCTTTCAGCCCTGTTGGCAGGCGTGCGGATCGGGCTTTGGCTTCCTTGATCCATCTTGCCGTTTGTTGCTGTTTTAATTTGAGGCGTGTTTGCTGGTGGTCTGCTGCCAAAGCGAAGCGCTTTTGATCGAGCGCCCGTTCGGCTTTCTCCTGCTTCGCCTGTTCCTTGGTGATAAAGTGCTTGAGCTTATCGGAGAACTTCACGGCCAGTTCTTTTTTGATCTGGTCAACGGAAGATATATCAGCGGGATCACCAAGCTTTGTTCTGACTTCCTTGGCCTTAATGCCAACCCAGCGGGAGACAGCATAAACTTCGCCTCGCCAGTCAACGGCAACAAAGCCACGTCGGTCCCCTTTGGCGAGGTAATATCCACGCTCTTGCAGTGCTTGTGTAAAGGCACCCCGCGAATCCGATATGGCCCAGCAATCCTGAAATGCTTGTTTTATATCGCGTGGGTCTTGTTTGAGACGTTTGGCCTGTTGCCATTCGGCTTGCGTGAAGTTGAGGGGGTTGTGCTCGGCGCTGTTCATCAATCCGCGTGGCATCTGCCAACCATGCTGTATATAAAGCTGACGTGAAACATCTCGCAGTTTCAGCTTAAAGTGGGGGAGGTTGATCGCTCTCATCTTCTCCACATCAATGCGTGACCAAACGCAATGGGCATGACGGCGGCCTTCTTTTTCATGAAAGACAACGACACGGGGTTGGCCAGCCAAGCCGATCTTGTTCTCGATATCTATAATGGCTTGCTCGAACACGCGGACAGGGACGTTTTCTTTTTGTGGCGGGCTGAGGCTGAGTGAGAACAAAAATTGCTTGCACTTGGTTCCACGACTAACGGCATAGGCTTCCTTGAAGGCATCCATTGGCGTATCAGAAATAAACCCTCGGACTTCATGCACATCGACATGTTCGTTTTCTTCCGTCTTGAGCAGGTGAAGCGCCAATTGAGTGCCGCCAGCACGCTGGTTTCCTTTGAGGATCATTTCTTGCCCTCGCTCTTAAGGCCAAGGGCTTCAATCAGCTTGACCCGCATCCAGGCAATATGGGCGCAGGTGAGTTTGATCTCGTTTTCTGTCGCTTCATCCATGAGCAGCGATCCGCAATTGGCTTCATAGGCGATCTGATTGAGGTTATTGGCAAAGTGCGTTTGTCTAAGCAGACCCAGCACCTGAGCCAATGCTTCCTGATCTTTTACAGGAACACGAGAGCGAACCTTGCGCGGTGAGGTATCCTTGCCAAACAGGGCTTTTCGGATATAGGCGCTCAAAGACATACCGCTGGAGAGTCGTTGTAGCAAAGCCAACTCATCTTCGCTCAGGCGCAATGTAATGCGCGGGGCAGGTTTTATGGGGTTTTGGGAGGCGTCATTTTTCATGGCGT
>CAZQSC010000271.1:0-2288 GCA_964595705.1 uncultured bacterium
AGGGTGTAAGCAGGATAGTCAGCAAGGATGAGGCGGTGAGGAATGACTATAACCTGATGCCCTCCCGCTATGTGGCTCAGAATGGCAAGGATGATACCCTGCCGCTGGAGGATGCGGTTATACAGCTCAAAGAGGCTGAGGAGGAGCGGCAGGAGGCCGATGAGAAGCTAAAGGAAATCCTGATGCAACTGGGGATTGAGCTATGACCCTCGTAAGCACGGAACTTGAAGAATATAAGATGACCGAGCTTGGCCCGCTGCTATGGGAGTGGGAGGTGGTGACGCTGGGCGACCTTTTCGATTTTCAACAAGGCAAGGCTGTTTCGCCGAAAAGCCGTCAGGGGATTTCACCACGGCCTTTCTTAAGAACGGCAAACGTTCTCTGGGGTCGCCTTGACCTATCAGTACTCGACCAGATGGATTTTTCTGACGATGAAGCTATCAGATTGGCATTATGCCCGGGTGACTTACTCGTTTGTGAGGGTGGCGATGTTGGCAGGACAGCGATGTGGCGTGGCGAAGTAGCTAATTGCTATTATCAAAATCACATACACCGTCTGCGACCAAAGAGAGATGACGTGTGCTCGGAATACTATATGTACTGGATGCAAGTGGCCTTGCTATCGCTAGGCCTCTATATCGGGCAGGATAACAGAACTACCATTCCTAATCTCTCCACCACAAGACTAAAATCGTTCGTGGTGCCTCTCCCTCCCCTTCCCGAGCAGAAGAAAATCGCCCATGTCCTCTCCACCATACAGACTGCCATTGAAAAGACAGAGGCGGTCATCAAAGCCACCAGAGAGCTCAAAAAGTCCGTGATGAAGCACCTCTTCACCTACGGGCCCGTACCGGTGAGTGAGGCTGAAAACGTGCCTCTCAAGGAGACCGAAATCGGCCCAGTGCCGGAGCACTGGGAGGTGGTAAGGCTGGGAGATATTGCAGAAGTGAAGTATGGCAAGGCTAACCCCAACGATAGTGGCACCATTCCTGTAGTTGGTTCCGGTGGGGTTTATACCTACACTGCGACTCCCTTAGTTGAATATCCCACCATTGTAGTGGGAAGAAAGGGCACGGCCGGGAGGGTGTGGCTCTTCCAGGTGCCGTGTTATCCAGCGGACACGACATTCTACTTACATTGGAAAGAAACGCTAAACGTGACTTTCCTGTTTCATTACATGGCTGGACACCCGTTATCAGGTGAACGTGCCAGGACGACTCTTCCCAGTTTACAGAAGCCAGATTTAGAGAATATGTTTGTACCACGCCCAGCCTTGCCGATTCAAGACTTAATAGCTAACCTAATTATGTCTCTTGACGAGAAAATCCAGGCAGAAGAGGGCAAGAAACAGGCCCTTGAAGCCCTGTTTCAGACCCTGCTCAAGAACCTCATGACCGGAAGAATAAGGGTCAACAACCTGGAGGTGCCGGTTTGACGCTTGGCGGAGAGAAGCACGCCGTCCAGAACCCCATCATCAAGTATGTTACCGAGCCTGAGGCCAAATATACAACTTCCAGCGGCGAGGAGGTATCTTTCACCCTCGGCTGGGAATACGTTGAGCCTGAAGAAGCCCTGAGGCTGAGGGGTGGGAAGAGCAGCTTTGTTTTCCGCGAGCTTTTCGTCAACCAGATGCAACGCCTCAATCCCGACTTCATGGACCATCTTCTAGCTGAGGAGCTTATCCGCAAGCTGGAGAGCCTGCCGCCAACCATCGGCGGCAACGAAATTGCGCTGGAATACCTCAAAGGGCTCAGGACGGTCTTTGTCCCCAACGAAAGGCGGGAGCGTAATGTCCGCTTCATTGATACCGAAAATATCGACCGCAATACCTTTCACGTCACCGATGAGTTCACCTTCACCAATGGCAGCAAGACCATCCGGCTCGATATCGCCTTCCTCATCAATGGTGTCCCCGTCTTCTTCGTGGAGACGAAGGCCGCCCACAAGATAGAAGCCCTCGCTGAAGCCCTGAGTCAGGTGCAGCGCTACCATCGTGAGTGCCCGGAAATAATGGTTATGTTGCAGGTCTACGCCCTCACCCACATCCTTGGCTACCACTACAGCGCTACCTGGAACACCTCCGTCAAGTGCCTCTTCAACTGGAAGGAGGACGTGCAGGGAGATTATCAGGCACTTGTCCAGGCATTCTTTGACCGGCAGCGCATCATCCGCGTTCTGCATGATTACATCCTCTTCACCAGACAGGATGATGAGCTCAAGAAGGTTGTCCTGCGGCCCCACCAGATGCGGGCAATACAGAAGCTGGTGGCAAGGGCAGAGTCAAGGGA
>CAZQSC010000272.1:0-2223 GCA_964595705.1 uncultured bacterium
CAGGTAAAAGTACTCTGATTTACGACACCCTCTACCATGCTCTGGGCAGGGTCTTCAAGACCCACTTTGAACGGGCTGGAGAACACAGCAGTCTGGCCGGCACTGAATGGATAAAAGGGGTGCGAATGATAGACCAGGAGCCGATTGCTTCCACCCCCAGGTCTAACCCTATCACCTTTATCGGGGCATTTGACCACATCAGGAGGCTTTTCGCTTCTCAGCCACAGTCCCAAAGGATGGGGTTTGGCCCCGGCCATTTCTCCTACAATGTGCCTGGTGGCAGATGCGAGGTCTGTCAGGGAGAGGGATACCTTAAGCTGGATATGTATTTCTTAGCCGATGTCTATGTCACCTGTGAGCAGTGTCAGGGGGAGCGCTACAAGTCGGAGATACTGAAGGTGAGGTACCGGGGCCGGAACATCAGCGATGTGCTGCGGATGACGGTGGAAGAGGCGTTAGATTTCTTTCCCGGCCCGCCGGCTTTAGTGAGGAGATTAAAGTTGCTATCTGAGATGGGACTGGGCTATTTGCGGTTGGGACAGCCGGCTACCACTCTTTCCGGTGGCGAGGCCCAGAGGTTGAAGATAGCGGCAGAGCTTATGGCAAGGTCTCCCCGAGACCTGCTTTACATCCTGGATGAGCCGACCACAGGTCTTCATCTGGATGACATAAAGAAGCTGCTTTCCGTGCTCAACCGCTTAGTGGATGCAGGCAATACAGTGTTGGTGATAGAGCATAACTTAGATGTGGTCAAGACGGCTGACTGGGTGATCGATTTAGGTCCGGAGGGGGGAGAAAAAGGGGGCAGAGTTGTAGCTGTGGGCACTCCGGAACAGGTGGCCCAGGTGGAGGATTCATACACTGGGAGATATTTGAGACCCTATCTTGCCGGGTGAGATATACGACGGACTCTCTGGTGGCTGTTGGTGCAGGCTGGATTCACATACTGCAAGATCCTTCCCCCTGGGGGAGGAATGGTGGACAGCCAAAGCCCCAGGCCGGGGATAAACCCCGGCCATACAGCAATCATCAACTCGCTCCGCTTGCCGGACGGTTCTACGGCTCAGGTTTAAGGGGCGCTTTTCGCTTTACTCCTGCCGATGTGGTCAGGGACAGTCAACGAATCCGGGTGAAAATTGCACCAAATTCATCTCACAGTCACAGGGACAACCTGGCTGGTTATGTCCACTGCCGACTCAACCCGGCCGTTGCTATTGGTGTCGAACCAGAAGAAAATGATATATTTTCCCTTTGGTACCTTTTTAAATGTGAACTTTCCTGACTGGTCAACTTCAGTTGAGCAGATGGGTTTTCTCAGGTAGTAGTCTCGGTGCCATTCGTACCGTATCACGTAATTGAAAACTCCTCCGAACACGGTTTCACCTGGCTTCAGCTCCCCATCAACTATCAAGCGTCCCGAAATCTTATGGCGTTTGACCTTGATGGAGGAGCTGTCAATCTTAACAGACTTAATATTTTCTTTGGGGAGATGTACATTAAGCTCTACCGTTGTTGTCTCCCCTGCAGTGACAAGCACCTGTTGACCACAGAGCAATGTCCGCAGATCGCTCCCAGCCTTTCCCGAGTAGTCATCTGCTACTTCTTTGACATAGAGGAACTTGACCCCTGGAGCCATATTTTCGAAGGTGAATCTTCCCTCCGAGTCCGGTTGGGTGCGTTTTCCCCAGAATCTGGGCAGAGTGGAGGCGTCGTGGGCATCGGTCATTGCTCCCACCACAATTTTATGCTTGCCGCTGTATTTCACCCTGCCCACGATTCTGCCCAGATCCTTCGCCGGATCAACCGGCGGCATAGGAGTATATTCGGGATTAATCAATCCCAACACCTCATCGAGAACTATTCTGCCCCTTTGGGCTTTAAAGGCGGAGCCTTTCCCCTCGTAGGTTACTTCCTCTAAGGCTTCTGCCTCGGGGGTAAGATAGCCGATGGCGTCGTTAGCCACGGTAATAACAAAGCTGTGCTTATAGCCTGATTTTTCCTCGAAATATGCCCCCAGGCTGGCTGAAAGCTCTCCCGGGATTACTCCGATGGCAGCGTCGTTGATAACCAGGGTCTGGATAAGGGTTCGAGGCTCTCTACGCCATCGGATGTGCTCCTTCAGAGGTATCTCAATTATTTTCGATTTGAAGACCATCTTCACTTTGGGGGAGGTTTCAATTTTTTCCAATGTCTCCATAACCTTCCTGGCCAGGGTTACCACAA
>CAZQSC010000273.1:0-2221 GCA_964595705.1 uncultured bacterium
AAATGCTTGATCAGCCCGCGCTCCATCACCACGCCGACGAGCAGCATGAAGGGAATGACCAATATGATTGACATGGGAACGGAATAATCGATCAGGAAGGTGCCGAAATCGCCCAGCCAGGTTTCCACATAGGGAGTGCGCACTTCCATCGGCGTTCCCCAGGCGGTTTTTTGTGTTGGATCAAGCACAACCTGTTGCAGATTGATCAGCTTGTTGAAGGTTACAGCGCAAAAGGCGCCCAGCATAAACAAGGCCCCGTGCGCGAAATTGACAATGCCGAGCGTACCAAATGCCAATGTCAGTCCAAGGGCGATCAGCGCGTAGGCTCCACCCTTGTCGAGACCGTTCAAAATTTGCAGAAAAATGGCGTCCATCAGTTCCCTATTTCCCAAGCCCCACGCTTTGTTCAAGAATAGACGATATTGGATCAAAAGACGAATAGATTATCACTATCCCCAATGATCATATTTGGCCGTTTCCGGCTATATCTGGTTGAAAGAAAAGTTCGCTCACCCCCGACTTCTTGCGTTCGGAGGTGAGCGAGAATTTGCCAATCTTAAAGATTAGCAAGCTTTGGCGTTGACCGGACCGAGATCTCCACCAAAGATTTTTGCATCATACTCAACCTGCTTGCGAGGTGTGACTTCCACGACTTCGAGCAGATCGTATTTGGTTGTTGGTTTCTGGTTGCCACGTACGACGAGAACATCCTTGAAGCACTGATGGTCTTCAGCACGATATTCTGTTGCGCCATTGCCAAGGCCGTCAAACTTGAAGCCTTCCAGAGATTTGACAATACCTTCTGGTGAGAACGTACCAGCCATTTCAGCAGCATTTGCATAAAGCAATGTCTGGCAATAGCAGGTATGGGCAGCCATGGAAGGCGGAGCACCATATTCAGCACCAAAGCTCTTGACGAAAGCTGCTGATCCAGCATCTTTCAAAGACCAGTTCCAGTTGGTTGAACCAAGGATACCTTTAATATTGTCGCCAGCACCCTGCGCCATCAGACGCGAGAAGAGAGGCACAACAATTTCAAAGTTCTTGCCGTTGACCTGCTTGTCGCGCAGACCAAACTGCACAGCCTGGGTCAGCGAGTTGATCATGTCCTTGCCGTAATGGTTGAGGATCAGCACGTCAGCACCGGAGTTCAGAACCGGGGTGATATATTGTGAGAAGTCACCAGCACCAACCGGCGTCTTAACAGCTTTGACGGTTTTCCAGCCAAGAGCTTCAGTCGTGCGCTTCATGCTTTCTTCCTGGGTCCAGCCCCAGGTATAGTCGGCTGTCAGATGATAGGCTCTGCGCTCTTTGCCATACTCTTTTTCAAGCACGGGACCAAGAGCAGCACCAGACATGTAAGCGTTGAAGAAATGGCGGAAACCATTGCGACGCTTGTCTTTACCGGTTGTGTCATTTGAATGAGTGAGGCCAGCCATGAAGATGACGCCAGCTTCCTGACAAAGACCCTGTGTGGCGATCGCCACACCAGAAGAGGAACCACCGGTGATCATCACGGCGCCGTCTTTTTCGATCATGCGTTTGGCGGAAGCACGGGCAGCAGGAGATTTTGTCTGCGTATCACCTGTTACAAAGGCAACCTTTTTACCAAGAACACCATTGCCCTTGAGAACGGAAGGCTTGAAGGTCGAGAGCATTCCGCCATCGCCTTCACCATTGAGATGCTTGACGGCAAGCTTGTAGGCGCGCAATTCGTCGGCGCCTTCATCGGCATAAGCTCCGGTCTGTGGCACGTTAAACCCGAGAGTTACCGTTTTGCCGGTTGGCATATTGCAATAACTTGCAGCATGAGCACCGCGAATGAAATGAAGGGGGGCAACGCCACTGGTCAGGGCGAACGCACCAAGACCTGCACTGGCTTTCAAGATCGTACGCCTGCTGGTCGGCTTATCTAGTTTCTTTGACATATCTGTCCTCTCTCTGTTTTTATTGAACAAACTGCTATGACAACAAAAAATGCGACTATTTGGCGCATATCATTCTTTTCCTCAATAACTAACCGATATCGGCGTGGATGTAAAATTATATTTAAACTACTGTTTATTATGATATTTTTTGTAAAATTTATACTCTTCTGCAATGTCAATTTGTAAAATTGTAAAATTGTTGTAATCTACTGACTATTCAAACAGATACTCAGCCAGCTCCTTTCTTTTGCGAGGAGAGAAACAGGGCAATCCCATGATACCACTTGGCCCCC
>CAZQSC010000274.1:0-2215 GCA_964595705.1 uncultured bacterium
CCGGTTATAGGGGAGATAAACAAAGTATAGTTAATCGGCAGAGTTCCTCGCTGTTTCTTTGCCTTTAGGGGTGAGGAGTTTCTAGGGAAGATTCCTAGAGGGTACTACAAACTAGTCCTTTTCATAAGGCACGATCTTAACTTTATGTCAAGTTTTCCTGCAGCATAGCCCCTTTGGGGTATAGTGCTTATTTTTATGGGGGACAAGCCCTGTTAAATTGTAGGTATTTAACAGGGCAATCCTCCGCATTTGCTTGGACTTAGGCGCATACACAGGTGTGCTCTTACCAGAAACCCCTAATGGATGCCAATTTGGCAAGATTGTTGTTCACCAACAAATAGCACCAAGTGTTAAGAGGAGAAAATGGCCCTTTCACTGCTCAGTTCTGAATTTGTCGTTGAACGGGATGAACAGAAGTGCATTGCCTGTCAGGTCTGCGTAAGACAGTGCGCCAATGATGTGCACACCTACGACCCAGAAGACGACCAGGTCACCAGTGAGAGCTCCCTGTGTGTAGGTTGCCATCGTTGTGAAACCTTATGTCCTACGAAAGCAATTAACATTAGGCGAAACCCACTTTATTTCAAAGAGAATACCAACTGGACACCCCTGGCGATAAGGAATGTGTTTAAACAGGCAGAGACTGGAGGGGTGCTTTTGACAGGGATGGGCAACGATAGGCCTTATCCTATATACTGGGACCATATTCTGCTTAACGCCTCTCAGGTAACAAATCCTTCTATTGACCCACTGCGTGAGCCGATGGAGCTGCGCACCTATATCGGGAGGAAACCTGACCGACTCCAGATCAACCCCGGCGAAGAACCCCGGTTGGGAACCGAGCTTCCTCCGCAATTGGTCTTGGAGGTCCCTGTTCTTTTCTCTGCTATGTCCTATGGCTCTATTAGTTACAACGCTTGTCTATCTTTAGCTCAGGCGGCCCAGCAGATAGGCACTTTCTATAACACTGGTGAGGGGGGACTTCACTCTACACTTTACCAGTATGGCCAAAACACTATCGCTCAGGTTGCCTCCGGCCGTTTCGGGGTACACCCGGAATACTTGGATGCAGTTGCCGCCATTGAAATTAAGATAGGGCAAGGGGCAAAGCCTGGCATTGGCGGTCATCTTCCTGGAGAGAAGGTAAGCGAGGAGATATCTCGCACCCGGATGATTCCTACCGGCACCGATGCCCTTTCACCGGCACCTCACCATGATATTTACTCCATAGAGGACCTGCGGCAGTTAATCTATGCTTTAAAGGAAGCCACCCGCTATGAGAAACCAGTAGGAGTGAAGATTGCTGCAGTACACAATGTAGCTCCAATTGCCAGCGGCATAGTGCGTGCCGGTGCTGACTTTGTTTCTATTGATGGCTTCCGAGGAGGCACTGGTGCTGCCCCCACCGTAATTCGGGATAATGTAGGCATCCCCATTGAGCTCGCCATCGCCGCGGTTGATACCAGACTCCGAGAAGAAGGGATCAGGCACCAGGCCTCTATTATCGCCGCCGGGGGAATCAGAAACAGTGCTGATGTCATTAAGGCTATCGCCTTGGGGGCTGACGCTGTCTACATTGGCACTGCAGCCTTAGTAGCCTTAGGTTGCCACCTATGCCAGAAGTGCTACACCGGCAAATGCAATTGGGGCGTAGCCACCCAGGATCCCTACCTGACCAAGAGGCTAAATCCCAATATCGGCGTCCGAAGATTGGTGAACCTGCTGCGTGCTTGGTCACTGGAGCTAAAAGAGATGCTGGGCGGTATGGGAATCAATGCCATCGAAAGCCTGCGGGGCAACAGAGAACACCTAAGGGGCGTGGGACTGACCGATACCGACCTTAAAATCCTGGGGATAAAGCCGGCCGGAGAGGCGTGGTAATCTGTAGATTCATAAGGCCTTCTGTTCTTTTGTATATCTGCCTCGTTGGAGATGCAGAGGACCTGAGAATTAACCCTCCTGCAGGTTTCGGAACCTGCGGGAGGTCGACAGCTTGAAGCCTCCACGAGCAATCTGAAGCACGGCCTCCTCTGACGCAGACATGGTGACAAAAACAATTCGGAAATCACTTAAATAATAGGGATGAGCTAAAATGAAGCGAGTCTACATCAATGAGGAGTATTGCATAGGATGCCGGCTATGCGAGGTATACTGCCTGGTGCAGCATTCCCGCTCCAAGAAAATCATTAACGCCTACAAGGAGGAACTGCCCCGT
>CAZQSC010000275.1:0-2206 GCA_964595705.1 uncultured bacterium
TGCTGCTGGACACGATGGCGGACCCATAGGAGTAACGTGGGGAGGTGAATCCCCTGGTCCACCCGATATTTCAGAGATAATCCCTGGTATTTCAGGGGCTGAGCTTTTATCGAATGGTGGCGCAGAAGAGGGAACCCCAGACCCATGGTGGGCGCATACCAGTGAAATCGCAGACGTTCGGCTGGAGGCTGTAGATTCAACGCAGTTTAACGGTCAGATAGTAACCCCTTATTCCGGGAGTTATTTCTTTCTCCTGCGCGGCTCCGTGACCGCAGTGGATGGGTGGGGTATGGCGTCTGCATACCAGGAATGGCTCCCATTGCAGGCGGACTGGGACGATGTAGATACCGGATCTGCCATCTTTGTGTTGGATGGTTATTACTGGTCAGAAAATGACACAGTGCCCCCCAGCATTTTGCCCAGTGTTGAATTCTATGATGATAACCAGAATATGCTGTATTTTGCCTGGGGAAAAGGATTGGAGGATTGGGTTGCAGACTCTGGCTATCACCATCTTACCTTCTACGGACAGGTTCCTCCTCTTGCCCGGCAAGCGAACGTTCGGATAATGGCTGCCTTCAGCGGCTATGAGGGGGAGTATGAATTGGGTCTTGCCTTTGATGACGTGAGCTTAAGAATCCTGACCGATAAGACCACAACAGGCATCGCTGATACTGAGATAACGGAGCCAAAGACATTCGCTCTGCATCAGAATTTCCCAAATCCATTCAACTCATTTACATCTATCCCCTATGATTTGCCCAATCCGGCCCGGGTGAGCATAAAGGTTTACAACATTCTCGGCCAGAGGGTGAAGACGTTGGTTAATGCAGAGAAGCCGGCGGGTCATCATTTTGTCATCTGGGACGGTAAGAACGAGAAAGGCCAGTCGGTTTCAAGCGGAATATATCTTTATACCCTCAAAATCGGCAGAACTACCTTGATTTCTAAGCGAATGCTATTACTTAGATAACGATCCAGAAGATAGTGGCATCAAATTTTTCCAAAAAACCTTAACTATTGAACCTTTTTGTGTTATAATTGAGGGTCACGAGGGAGGCTTATTTCTGGATATCGGCTGTTTTAGCCGTAGAGCGCCAGGTCGTAAGGATTTGCTGATGATCAAAAGGTTATTCCGAAAAAGAAAGGTGGTGAAACAGGATTCTTATGCCAAAGGGAAGAGTGAAGTGGTTTAGCAATAGTAGGGGCTATGGCTTCATCGAACAAAAGAATGGCGAAGACGTATTCGTCCATTTTTCAGCCATCCAGGAAGAAGGATTTAAATCTTGGGACTCCTACAGCATTCCTCCCTTGCAGAGGGGAAGATGTTGCTGGAAGGAACTATGTCGGTCCCCGCATCGTGAGACTGCCATAAAAGTGGACGGATGTGGGCTTCTGTTTGGTAGCACCATTTTACTGAGAAGATGGCTATGGGAACGTATATGTGGAAAATCAAGCAGTGAGAAAGGTAGGAGGATGAGGGTATTCACTTTGGCGCTGTTGTTTCTAGGGCTTGTCGCTGCTGGGGGATGCGGCGGTGGAGGCGGTCCGGTGAGCCCTGCCAATCGCTCACCGATCATTCAAGCTCAGAGCGACACATCGGCAGCCGTGGGAGATACTCTGGAGCTATGGGCAGTTGCCTATGATGCTGATGGCGACAGCTTAACTTACCGATTAACGATATTGATGAGGTTTTCGGAGATCAAAAGCGGGTACAGCCCAGATGCTAATCTTGATGCAAGAACGGGCTATTTTTGGTTCAAACCACGGGCACAAGATCAACCCAGTCGAAGGTTCACGTTCACTGTAGAAGACGGTCGCGGGGGGACAGACTCTACAACCTTTACGGTTACTGTAGTTAATCCTGTGGGTTGGGTTAAGCCCAGCGAATCCAACAAGAGATAGATTGTTGGGTTTCATTCCTCAGCCCAGCCTACAAGCTTAGCTCACATCGTGCTCGGGATTATCTCTCGGCAGGCCTTACCTGCAGCCCGCCTGGAGTTTGTTCATCCACAGACAGGGAAGTATCTGGAATTCAGCGCCGAAATGCCCGAGGATATGACAAAACGCGGACTGTCCGGAAGTTGCATGATTTTGGTTTTGATATTGAAAATCGATACCAATAACCTTCTGGCAATGTGGGCAACTACCAAGGAGTTGTCCAAGGGATTGTGGATAAGTTGCAGACTTATCCAAGCGAAGGTGG
>CAZQSC010000276.1:0-2190 GCA_964595705.1 uncultured bacterium
CGGCCATCTGCCCCGCGATAACTCCCTGACCAACTCCTGAGATACCCAGGGCCAATATCGCAGCCAAGAATATCTTCAATATCCTCGTCTTAAGCATGTTTTCCTCCTCTTTTTAATTGTAACCCTTTCATCTATGGGTGGAAGCCGTCGGCTGCAGTTTCCCCAGAGGCCCGGCCCAACCTGGTTGGGCTCTGTGCTGTGTTCCCTCTCTTTTTCACCTCCTTTCTGTGATTATACCGAACCCAAGTGAAAAGTGGGAGAAAGCATCCCTGTCGCACCTTAGATAACTTGGTCTAGGCCTGGCGTGAAAAGTAATGCGTGAAACGTGAACAGGCACCCAGGTTGCAGTTATTTTCACGTTTTACGTTTCACACCCTCACAGCAATGCTCATTGCCATAGCAAATTCTGCTCATTTCTCAGATTTTAAGTAACTTTCCCTATTTGTTTGCCTTAGTGTTATAGATTTCTTCGATCAAAAGGTCCCGTTGATGGTAACATAGTACGATCTTCCTGGCAAGGGATACCCCCACAGGTCAGCCACCTGGGTGTCGGTAAGATTTTTAGCCTCAAAGGTGCCTTTTAGCTGCTGCCGCCAGGGACACACCACCGTAAAACCGATGTTGTGAATAATCCTTCTGTTGATGGGGACCTTGTTGTACAGGTCATGAAAGTTCTTATCCGTGTAAGAGTAATCGTAAAATATCTCCCCATAATCCCTGGAGAAAAATGTTGCCCTGATATTGGTTTCCCACTTGGCTTTGTTGGGCAGCAGCTTACCGTAATAGATTCCCCCGTAAAGCTCAGATCTATTCAAGGCCTGTTGATAGGTGAGGTTCCCCTCGACCCTCAGGTGCTTTAAAAAGTCCATCTTCGCTGTGACTTCCAGTCCTCGTATATGTGCCTTGCCGATGTTTTCGGGTCTGGAGGTCATCTGTGAGTGCTGGATAAACTGAATCAGATTATCCAACCGGTTGTCGAAGTACGCTATCTCGAGGGTAGCTTCTTGCACCTCCCCGGTGTGTCCCATGGAGGCCCTGAACCCTATGTCTCGGTTAACTCCACGCTCCGGCTCTAGGCCTGTGTTTCCGATCGTTGCCCCTTTGTCACCAAAGAGCTCGTAGAAAGAAGGAACACGGTAGTATCTCCCGATATTGCCCTTTATTGTCAGCCAGGGGAATACTTCATATTTACCCCCCAGCCGGTAGCTGAGGAACCGATACTCTCGTTTTCGGGCTGGAGCTTTCACCCAGTGCCCATGGGTGTAATCGCCGTAGAAGCGGCTTTGGTAGCTTTCTTGTCGTAGTGAAAAAATACAGCTCAGTTTTTCTCTGAGCAGAACCATCTCGTCTTCGGCAGCCAGCGAATAGCTCCGTCGTTTGCTTTCAAACAGTTGTTCGTGGTGCAGCCGATCAGAGGGAAGAAATCGTTCTTGCTTCCATTTGAGCAATAACGACCATACCTGGTGCTGTCCTACTATGGATTTCAGGGATATCTCTCCACCGTAAGTTCGAGTGACATTGTGGTTATCCTGTCTGCCAAGGCCTACCTCAGCTTTTAAATCTCGATAATCGCTGGCGTAGTAGTTGTTAAATCCTTTCAACCCAAGTGTCCATCCATACTTGAAAAATTTGCGCCTCAAAAAAGAGAATTCGGTCAAATTCCGGACGACTTTAAGCCGGGCAAATTTGGCCTGGAAACTCCCCCTGCCTGGAATCCCTTTGTAGGACCAGCAAAAATTGTTGTTGACAGAAAGTTCGGTCCGGCCAGAAGGGCTCCAGTGGATTTTACCGATGAGGTTAAACGACCGGAACCCGTTGTTCTGTCGCCGTTTCCACCGGTCATCTGACTTGTTGTAACGTGTTCCATTGTCGTCTAAAAAGGGAAAATCGTTATCGCTTTCAGTGTAGTCTACTGCTGTTAGGTAGGTAAAATTCTTGTGCTTTCTGGAGAAGAAACCGCTGGTCTGCCTGGTACCGAAGGTGCCGCTTTTCAGTCCGTAGCCTCCGCCCCCGGGTCTCATCTTCTTGGTAACAATGTGCACGACTCCTCCCAAGCCGTTCCCTCCAAATTCCATCGGTATTGTCCCTTTGTAGACTTCAATCCGTTCCACATTGGAGAGCGGAATATTTCCCAGGTTAACCCCTCCTCCCAAGGCGCTGTTCAGAGGTACACCGTCCAGATATACTCTC
>CAZQSC010000277.1:0-2188 GCA_964595705.1 uncultured bacterium
CGGGAATGCCTTCTTGAAGTCCTTGATCTGTTTTGCACCGGTCACATAGACCAGTATAATGTTTCTGAGATCCCCGTAGAAGGATCGACTAACCTCGAAGCAAGTGAGAGGAAGGAGAGGGTCAGGGGGAAGGTTCTCTTCTCCGCCCGAACACATATCGCACGATCTAAGCATTTACTTGGGCCCTGACTTTACGGGAAAGTACGCCAGTAACTACCTGCGGCGAAACTTTCAACAGCAACTACCTATCTTTCACCTGGTAGGTGGAGTTGATAAGTTGCGCGACGCGGAGGTTGATGACGTCGATCCAGACGATGGCTTGCCTGTTTCCTTAACCCAGTGGATCGTTCGTGATGGAGTGCATTGCTTCAAAGTCAAACTTCACGGCAATGATTTAACCTGGGACGTGGAACGAACCATTGAAGTTTATTGTGTAGCAGCACAGGCGCTGATCAACCGCGGCTTCAGGTCTCCTCCCGTATTATCGGTTGATTTTAATGAGATGTGCCAGAGCCCAGAATATGTTATTGAATACTGCCGACGGCTGGAAGAGGCGAACAAGGATACGTTTAAGGCTCTGCTTTACATTGAGCAGCCAACTGAGCGGGATTTGTCGGCCCATTGCTTCGATATGCATCCGTTGGCCAAAATAAAGCCAGTGATTGTGGATGAGAGTGTGGTGGGTTTGGATCAGTTGCGCCTGGCCTTTGATCTTGGCTGGTCAGGTGTGGCTCTGAAGACCTGTAAGGGACAGACCAACTGCCTTCTGTATCTGGCCTATGCTGCCGAGATGGATAAATTCTACACTGTTGAGGATCTGACCAATCCGGGATTGTCGTTCGTCCACTCGGCTGGTCTTGCCGCACGCAGCCGACCGATGCTCGGCATCGAATACAATGCCCGACAATTCCTGCCTACTGTCTGTGAAGATATACAGAGACGGCAATCCAGTATTTTCGCTGTTCGTAACGGCCTTATTTCTTTAGTTGACTTAGATGCCAACGGTTTGGGGTATAAGATCAAAGAGTGAGCAGATCCTGTCGAAAAATGACCGGAATGTGGCCTTCTGGCTGTTACAGGCTACAAGGGTGAATTCCACTGCCACCACAAACACAGTGAGATTAGTCGTTGGTGGATTAATTCTACTAATATCAGTTAACCAAAGATCGAAGCTCGTCAGGATCATGTTTCACTAAAACATAAAGAGGCCGCCTTTTCAGTAACTTTAAGGCGGCCTTTCTTGTCTGCATGTCCCTGGAAATTTTGTGGTCTGCTAAAGATCATTTAGCTAAGAACATCTTCTTCGTCTGGGTATGGGAGCCAGCCGTGAGGCGATAGAGGTAGATGCCGCTGGCCACCTGACAGCCGCTGTTGTCTCTCCCGTCCCATTGTACAGTATGAAGACCGGCCGTCTGGGGACTGTCTAGCAGGGTACGCACCTCCTGGCCAAGCAGACTATAGATCTTCACAAAGCAGGAAGATGAGAATTTCCTGGGCGACGAAGCTACCTTGAAAGAGTTGTATATCGTTATATATCAAGGAACAGGCCCCCCATCTTTGTATCAGATTTCAGGCTTTATGATTGCTTCGTCGGAAATATCGTCTGGTCCAGACTGCGTAGGTTTGGGGGGCCACCTTAGCACTGTTCAAAGATGGCTTTGCTGGTGTATAGGCAGGTAGGAGTTGATGTCTTGCGAAGCCACAGGCAAGGAGGGAAGGGAAGAAGTTCCCATCTTTCCCCTAAGCAGGTCTCCAAGCTTCGTGATAGGGCCCCTACGGAGGAATTCTTCAGCATCCATGAGGCAGTATAGTGAGTCTGGAAGCAGTTTGGTGTCCGCTACACCTACTGGGGGATGCGCTCCTTGTTCAGGCGTCTTGGGTTCATCGAGGAGGTTTCCAGACCGATCTCTGTTATGGCATCTTCTCCAAGCCCAGCAATTTTGGAAAAAGGGGGCCTGAGGGAAGCCTTGAGCGAGCAAGGGGTTCATCCCCATCAGAGGATATTCTGGGTAGATGAGATGCGAATAGGTTTGCATGGGAAGGTAGTGAGGCTTTGGGCACCGAGGGGAGTGAAGGTCCGCCAGAGGGTTCAGATGGAGTATAAGTGGAGGTATCTGGCATTAGCAGTTGATGTTCGAAGTGGTGAGATATACTATCTTTGGATAGATAGCTTGAGGCGAGAGGAGGT
>CAZQSC010000278.1:0-2147 GCA_964595705.1 uncultured bacterium
TGTAATAACTAACAATCGAGAATTGGAGTTAGTCGATGTACTTACTGTATACGCTCGGAGATGGAGAATCGAGAACAAGCTTGCTGAACTTGTAGACTTCTTCAATATCAATGCGTTATCTTCACCAATCATGGTACGTATCCATTTCGATCTGCTATTGAGCGTCGCAGCGAGCTTTCTCTACCAGTTATTCGCCAAAGACTTGCCAAGATTTGAGAACCATCTTGCACCCGATATTTTCAGGCGCTTTGTGGATATTCCAGGGACCGTGCGCTTTGATGGTCAAGGCTTCGAAATACATATACGCAAGCGGGCGCATACTCCAATACTGCTCGGAGTGGAAAAACTCCAACAGCCGTTGGAGATCCCATGGCTTGAAGGCAGACCATTAAAAATAGTTTGGAGAGCCTGAACCGGCCCTACCGTCAACCAAAAATCTTGGTCTAATTATGACGATAAAACGGTTCGTGGAAATCGGTGTTGAACCGTGCCCTTGAGCCATTGAGCAAACTCGCTATTGGCAACTGGTATGAACAGACCGTCTTGCGCAGATTGTGGGGATTTGACAAATCAGCCTTTACGAGTCAGCGCTTTTGGGATCATATGGACCGGCTCTCGGAACAGGACATCGAGAGGATACAAGAAAGGCTGATTCCCTGCATCGAGAAGGAGTTCGGTATAGACGCTCGACTCCTGCTTTACGACACGACGAACTTCTTCACCTTCCTGGCCACAACCAATGAACGTTCAGGGCTGGCTCAACGCGGCTGTTCAAAGCAGAAACGTCTTGATCTTCGGCAGCTCGGACTTGCCCTTCTCGTAACCCGCGATTTCCAAATCCCGCTGTTTCACCAGATCTATCCCGGAAACGTCCCTGATGTCAGTCTCTTCCCGCAACTGACCAGCAAGCTTATGAACCGATATAAAAAGGTCACCGGCAAGGTGCCGGAGGCTACCATGGTCTTTGACAAAGGCAATGTCTCAGATTATGCCATGGAAGATCTGGTTATCGGGGGTATGAATTTTGTTGCAGCACTCTCGGCCAATCGATGTGCCGACCTGTTGAGCACATCTCTCGAAAAGTTCCATCCTCTTGAAGGAGTGCCGGGAACTCAGGTGTTTGAAACCACCAAAGCGCTCTGGGGCAAATCGTGTCGGGCCGTTGTCGTCTATACAGAGAGCTTCTTTACTCAGCAACTGCAAGGCGTAACACAAAACCTGGTGAAGTGCCAGAGAAAGCTCCTGGACCTTGCCAGGGGCCTGGAGCGTTGGCGCCAAGGCAAGAGCCGTGGAAAGAAACCGACAGTTCGCAGCGTGCGCAAGCGCCTGGCCGAGATACTGTCTGCACAATTCATGAAGGACTTGGTCCAGTACGATGTCAAAGAAGACAAAAAATCAGGGATTCCTTGCCTCAAATACGCCGTTGATCATGCGGCCCTCCAGCGCCTGAACCAGGAGCGCTTGGGACGCACAGTGCTTGTCACCGATCATACGGAATGGAATGCCCGCCAAGTCATTGAAGCCTATCGCAGCCTTAGCACAGTGGAAGATGCCTTCAAAAACATGAAGAACACCGACTTTCTCCGTTGGCAACCAGCTCATCACTGGACTGATCAGAAACTACGCGTCCATGCTTTCTATTGCGTTTTGGCACTGTTGGTCGCTTCGCTTGCTCGCAAGGCGGCTTTTGAAGCCGGTGTGAATCTGACCCTGCCAGCGCTTCTTAAAGAACTGTCAGCAATCCGCGAGGTAGCTGTAATCTATCCCCCTGGTACTCTTGCTCGCCCCAAAGACCACATTACCCTCAGCCGGATGTCTGCTCGCCAGAAAAAGCTTGCTCAAGCCCTTGAGATCGCAGAGATCCTGAAATAAAAAGGGTAATACGCTCTAAAGTATGCTAACCTGGTGAAATATCAGGGTTTGTGCCTTAGTCTAAAAACCTAAGTAGGAAACTCGGGCTAGTTCATTGGCTCATAGCTCGCTGTTCTCCTCAATCTGGTAGTAAACCCTGCCAACCTCAAACCTGAAGTATTTTCTATTTTCCATCACCATGGGATTGGGGAGGCGATCAATATCAAGGTCGCCCTCCATGTTTCTGATGACCCAAATCTGATATATCTCTCCCACCTCCAGGGCCTGCTGTGCCG
>CAZQSC010000279.1:0-2146 GCA_964595705.1 uncultured bacterium
CTTTCTAATGGCCTCCATAGCAGGCATGCTAACTAGAGTATCACCAAGCTGACCAGTTCTGAAAACGAGAATAGCTCTCATCCGCTACAAACTCCACTGCTCTTCATAGACCCTCTTTGCCCAGCCCCGCAAACCCCGCTCGCTCTTCGCATTGCCATCTACCTGCAACAGCCACTCCCGTACCGGGATGGAAAAACCGGTCTTGTCTCGGTTAAGCACTACATCGGGAAGAGATTCCTGAGGAGTTAAGGCCATGTCCTGTTTGGATGGTGGATTACCATTGGCCAACAATGGCGCTACCACCCGAACCAGGCCTATGTCGACCAGAGGGACGCGTATCTCCAGGGAATGAGCCATTCCGGCCCAGTCCGCATCTCGCAAAAGCTGGTTTTTCATATACCAGTACATTTCCAAAGCACAAACTTTTAGGTAGTTATTCCCAATCCCTTGCGAGGTTTGTTCCAACCGGGTGAGTGTGTTTAACTCTCTCCAGCCTTCCCGCACCATATCTCCGTCCAGCAATTCATGTAATTCCCAGGGCATGAACATGCCCCGACGCAGCAAATAGGCACCGCTATACTCTCCGCCCAATTCCAAAAGCCCGGCGTACTTGGGAGAGGTAAACCGTTTTAGAAAAGGTGTAGTTACCAGACGAAAAGCCTTCCCCATAACAGAAAAAGATCGGAAAGAGCTAAAGACTTTGACCATCTGCGGTATCTGCCGGAAGCTCGGGTAGCCCCCAAAGAGTTCGTCCCCGCCAAGCCCGGACAGAGCTACCTTAAGCCCGGCCCTGACCGCGGCCTACCACGAATAATCCTTCGTAACAGTTTCCTAGGGTATCTGTCAAATGGGAGCCAGCGATCTAAATCTAGCTCTTCATAAAAAATATTCAGGGGAAACATATCTGTATACATCTCAAACCTATCGAAAAACACTTAGCACACTTCTTCTCAAGAACAATAATCTTTCTGTATACTTGAAGCCAGCCGCCGAGTATAACCAACCCAACAATCCACTCTCTGGCGGTTTGAATTCAGGATCCAATTGATAGACCCAATCGGCAACCTCGCACGCTTCATCCTGATGAGAATCCGCTATCCCGTGGGCAAGGGGCCAGAGAACCTTGATTGCGGCACGTTTTCGTCTCAGTGTCAACTCACCCTTCACGTCCAACAGATGAAGGATTTGACGATAAATGTGAAGAGACTGCATATTAGAACCAATTTCACCAAGGCCCCTGCGAAATTGCAAGCGAGGTTTATCGTGATGACGATGACATAAAGCCGGGTTCGGACTCGCTGAAATACGGGGGTGCCTTAATGCCACTTCCAATATGAAGCACCGGTCATCCCTGGAGGCAAAATTAGACGCCGGGAACAGCGTACGGTGCGGGATGTCCTTGATGAACTCCCTGCGGAAGAGAAAGGCCGAATAATGCGAACCCTGGGTTTCCCCTAACTGCTGAGCGATAAAATCGTCCGTCTCAATCCAGGGCGATCTTTCCATCAGCGTGTCCTCTGTGTAAATATCCGTTCCGGAAACAACAACGTCAGCATCATCTCGCTCGGCAATCTCGAATTGCTCCTCGTTGGCGTTCGGATTGAGCCAATCGTCAGAGTCGAGATAACGCAGGTATTTCCCCCGCACCAGAGAAAATGCCTTATTAACCCCCCAAGGCTTGCCCCACCCATCACCTTGCACGATCAATACGTCATCCTGCTCCCTTAACCACTCTGCTGTTCCATCAGTGCTCCCATCGTCAATAACAATGATTTCCACTTTCAACCGCGAACTCCGGCAGGATTCGATCGCCTTGGGCAGTGACCATAACCGGTTTTTTGCGGGGATGATGATTGAAATATCAGGGTTCATGCCTTATGAGAGACCTTTGCATAACTCCACAATTTTGATTAAAATTTAGTTTTATGGTTTTAAGTATAGAAAACAAATTTTATTGATAAAAAAGATATCGAAAATCCCGCTATTAACCTCTAACAATTTGACTTATCTGTTTGTTTTTACCCCGTTAGAAATCCCCGCCATTTATGGCAGGGATGAACTAAATAAAGATTTAATTCCTTATAGAAAGGGCGGAGCATAAAGCCCCATCCTTTCTAACGGGGTTTACCTGACACAACATCTATTT
>CAZQSC010000280.1:0-2143 GCA_964595705.1 uncultured bacterium
AAGGCCGATCTGAAAGGATGTTTCGTGATTGCTTCCGGGTATGGGGACCTGGCAACTGAGAGGGCCAACATGCAGGCAGTCTCCCTGTCCTGCGTGACCCGAGAAGGTAAAGCCGTGATCGACCAGAAGATCAAAGGATTCCTGGTAGATCGGGACGGCAAGATTGGGTTGAGAGGCAGGGTTGTTTCACGCATGGGTGGGGCGATTGCCCGGTCGATGCTGGCCGGATTTTTTGGTGGGATGGGTGAGTACATCTCCTCGCAAAATCAGATTGTTTCAACCAGTCCACTTGGAACAACGGCAACAATCAATCCTGAAGATGCAGCGAAATATGGCATGGGAGCGGGACTATCAACGGGCTTTAAAGAGGTTCAGAGATTCTATCTCGACCTCGCTAAACAGGCTGTTCCCGTCATTGAAATAGGGGCGACAAAGAAAGTGACCCTAGTGATTGAGGAGGGAACGCTGCTGAAGCTGTATGACCCCAATGAGGAGATGAAAAAATGAAAAAAATGATGGTTCTATGTGGATTATTTGCCTTGTTATCGGGTTGTACAGTCATGAATCCTTATGAGGAGGATTTCAAATGCCAAATGACTTCTGAGGGGATGTGCGTTGATGTCGAAACAGCCTATTACGCATCCAAAGATCTTGACGGAAAACCAACGGGCGCGGCTCATGGTGATTATGAACACGCCCTTTATGACCGGATTTCCGATCTTCTTCGTGCTCCGTCTACTCCGGTGGTTGTGCCACCTAAAGTCATGCGGGTTTTGATGCTCCCGTATGAAGGGAAAGACAGTGAACTGTATATGTTGCGTTACGCTTATATCTTTGTCGATCGTCCTCATTGGGTTCTGACCGACCCGCTGAAAGGGAAATAAACCATGGCCCTATTTTCTTTTCTGTTTGGCGATGGTGGGTTGACGAAACCAGGTTTGGATGCTGCGGCGAAACGCAATAAATTTTCAGATTATCTCCCCTATATCGCTTACGATCCAGAGTCCAAAATTTATCTGAACAGTGACGATACGATCGGGATGCTGTGGGAATGTGCGCCGACTGTTTTTTCTGGTGAACGTACTATCATGTCGATGGAAGGATTGATTCGTGTCCCGTTCCCTAAAGGGGCAATTCTTCAATTTATCCTCCACGCTGACCCCCATATCGAGCCCATTCTTAAAGCGTATCAGAGCACAAAAGTTCGCCAGGAGGAACTGTTTCGGGAGGTTGCTCAAGCCCTGACTGACCATTTTCGACAGGGTGCAAAAGGAGAGTGGTCAAGTGGCCACATCTTGCGGAATTTTCGTCTTTTTGTCGCAGTAAAATGGCCAAAAGAGAGCAAGTGCAATCTCGCTGAAATCGGCAGCATGTGTGCCGAAGCTCTAAACGGCGCCGGGCTACCTGCAAGGAGTGTTGATCCGGTCAATTTACTGGAGTGGCTCCGGCGATTATTGAATGATGATGTCTCAGGTGATCTGCGTGTCTATGATGGAAATATACCGATCCGTAAACAGACAATTTTTGCTGAGACGGTTATCAACAAAAAGATTGATTGTCTTAAAATTGGACAGAAGGAGTGGCGCAGTTTAACTCCCAAAACGTATCCGAACGAAGTCGATCCATTACAAACCAATCGCCTGTTCGGCGGTGCAGAGGGGAGCGTCAGTGACGCGGATCAGATACCGAGTCCGTTTCTTTACAGCCTGACTGTTTTGCTTGAGGACCAGAGAGCTAGGCTTCATACCAAATGCAACGCCATATTGATGCAGCAAGGGGCAGGATCCTTTGCCCCAAGTCTTGCGCGGAAAAAAGAAGAGTATGTCTGGGCGACGGGTGAGGCTGATCAGGGGACAAAGTTTTACCGCATTATCCCGGTGATGTGGGTTTACGATGAGCCGGAGAAGTGCCGGAGTTCCCTCGACCGTGCCCGGCGGCTATGGGAGAACCAGAACTATCTGATGCAGGAAGACCGAGGCATTCTGCCGATCCTCCTGGTGTCATCGCTGCCGTTCGGTCTGTACAACATTGGTAAGAATGTTGACCAGATTGAACGAGATTATATTGTCCCAGCCAATACGATTTCAGTGATCGCACCGACGCAGGGAGATTTTTCGGGTATCGGGAAGCCTGAAATGCTTTT
>CAZQSC010000281.1:0-2138 GCA_964595705.1 uncultured bacterium
CATCTAAAACGCAGATAATTAGGATCCTGGCTATAAACCTTTCTGCCAAATACCTTGGACTGGCGGTTTTGAAAGACACGGAGCTTATCTATTGGGGCGTAAAAAAGCTAAGAGAGAAGGGAATGACAGATTCAGAAGTCTTAAAGAGAACAAGAAAGGCTTTGCTAAGGCTTGTAAACGACTACTCTGTTAAGGTAATCGTGATAGGAAAGCCTTCTATAAGGCAGCTTCGAGAGAGCCCTCGTCTGAGGTTGGTGTATAGGAAGCTAAAAGAACTGGGAAGGAAGAAGTCAAAGAAGGTGTTGTCCTTCCCTTTGCTTGAAGCAAGGGCGTTTATCTGCCAGGGTGAAAACCCTACAAAGATGAACGTTGAGAAGATGATCGTCAGCCAGTACTATCCGTGGCTTTATCGAAGGTACCAAAAGGATTTGGAAAAAGATCTCAAAGGGCATTGGTGGGAAAGGAAATACTACACAGTCATGTTTGATGCCATTGCCTTAGGCCTATATTGCTATCAAAAACTGAAAACCAAAACCCTTTCCTGAGGATGTCCCTCCCCGCCATAAAAGGGAGAATTAAGCCTAAAGGGATCCCATAAAGTGGGAGGAAAGGGGAGGCAATACAGGCTTACTATCTGGCATTCCTTAAATAGCTCTTTAACGTAGCTCCTTAAGAACCCTCCCAGTGGCGGGGAGGAACATCTTCGGGAAACATCTAGCGGCCCTCTCAAGTCTGCCTTATGCTTTGATTTGTAAAGGGGGTAAGATGCGCAGAATCGAGATTTTTGCGATTCTTCTTGGAGTTTTGATAGTTCCTTTGGTTGCGTGGGCCCTATGCGGGAATCCGCCACCCTCGATTGAAGCTCAGGTCCTCTCTGTGATCGATGGCGACACAAGTGAGGTGAGAATTGAAAGCCTCCCTGAGCAGCTGGCCGCACAGATCCCAGAACTTTCCTTGGGCCGAACCGTAGAGGTTAGATACATCGGGATCGATACCCAGGAGACACACCATCCTCAGGTGCCTGTGGAGTGCTTCGGTCCTGAGGCAACAGAGTTCAATGCCCAACTGATAGAGGGAAAGAAGGTATACTTGGAGCTGGATGAGCAGCCCTGGGACAAATACGGCCGCCTTTTGGCATATGTCTACCTTGACCCTTCGGGTTACCAGATGGTCAATTTGATCCTTCTCGCTCTGGGTTATGCTGATCTTATGATCATCGAGCCCAACACTCGCTATAGGGGCGTCTTTGAGAGCTACGAGAGGGTGGCAATCCAAAATGGCCTTGGGATGTGGTCTCATTGTGTGATCGGCTGGGATGAGGCAACAGACCATTTAGAGGAAGAGATGGTCGTGGAAGGAGAGGTGAAATCTGTTGGCTTCAGTAGTGAAGGTACTGCCTTTCTCAACCTCGGGAATCCTTATCCCTTGAGTCCACGATTTACCGTAGTGATCTGGCCAGAGTATCGTCCTCACATCGAAGAGAAGCTTGGCGACCTCAAGGCCCTGGAGGGAAAAACAATCCGAGTGTACGGGACCATAGAGCTTTACAAGGGCATCCCAGAAATAGAACTTTGCGATCCTGACTACATATGGATTGTGAGGGCGCCTCCTCAGGGTGAGTCATCCTTGCCAAGTGAGTGTACGATTAATGTGATCGTCGAGTCGGTCAAACTTGTCTATAACAATCATGTAGGCAACGATTGGGTTTGGAAGCTTTCGGTAAATGACCAACCTGTCTCTCTTGCCCTATACGCTCTGCCCCAGACTGTATGGACAGGTTCGCTCACTAATAGTACAACCCTTACTGTGACAGCTACTGTCATAGAGGAGGATAAGTCTCCTGATATTGGCAGGGCATCAGCTACTTTTAACATCAGCTGCGATCCTCCGTCATCTTCCCAGACGTCTTCTTTGGAAGTCCTTGTCCGTGAAGACAGGGGACGGTACGCAGGAAACACAGCTCTATGGTGCCTCCAGATTCGAGTAGAAGTCTTGCCTTAGAAGAGGTATTTGACAGCCATTTTAGCTTATAGAAAAATTCCTTGAGGAGGTCAATAGGAGGATTCTAAATAGGAGGCAAGGATGGCTGAGGCTGGTGAGAGTTGGGGTGAGATTTTAAGACTCTTTTGGCAACGCCT
>CAZQSC010000282.1:0-2136 GCA_964595705.1 uncultured bacterium
GGGAAAATGAAAAGAGTATGTTCACTACATAAAACAGGGGGTTAGGTAAAATGAGGAAACAAGGAAGCTATGCCCTTCATGATCGTGCTGTGGTCTCTGTCGGTGATCTTCTTCGTGGCCTTCATTCCGAGGGATCTGCTGAAGGTGGGGCCTTCTCGTCCTGGATAGCTTCCTTGCAGCCTCTGGGGGATCTCCTTCGGGGCTTAGGTAGAGGTATCTCTCCCTCAGGGTGTGGGGTCTACCATAGGAAATTGCCCCTACCCCATAGGAAATTACCTCTATTGGACCTGGCAGGGCTGATTAACAGGAAGTTGGTAGTAAAGGAAACAACAAGCAAGAGGGTAACAAGACAGCAAAGGACTTGGGCAGAATCCCGCCTAAACCCATCTTTTCGAAAAACCCCCTTTTTCAGCAACCTCCGAAAAAATCTTGACAAAACAGTCTCTGTGTATTATTCTAAGCCACAAACAAACTCTATGTTCCTGCAGCCTTATTTAACAATCTTGATATTTGATATCCCTCCAAAGTTGGTTAACCAAAACGAGAAAATTGAAAGGAGGGCCCATGGGAACATCAAAACTTCATATTATTATCCTGTTCCTTTTGCCCTATTCAAATGTTACGGTGACCCATGCTCAGAGTTACCACCATAACACGTACCAAAGAGCTTCCCAAACGGTGGAGGGGGACTCAATCCTGGAACTTGCCGTTATTGCCGATCCATCATCAGGACCTGCAGTTCTTAAAGTCACCTTCACTGCTCAAGCATCAGGTGGCACGGGGCAGGGATATACTTACTTCTGGGATTTTGACAGATCCGATGGGATCGGAGTCGATGGCTTCGGTCAGGAAGTAACCTATCCCTTTGGACATCCCGGTACGTATACAGTCACAGTGAGGGCCTGGGACGATGCCGGCAATTACGGTTCCCGGAAGATAAACGTTCAAGTAGAACCGGGGAACTATTCGCCTTCATCTTCCATTGATATACGAAATGTATCCTATCCGAAGGATAACCCTCTTATCATAGAAGGGTTAGAAATAACCTCGGCTGATGGTGCCGGCATATATCTGGCCAATGTAGAAAATGTAATTATCCGTCGCAATTGGATACATGGCTGCGCCCGGGACTATGGCGCTATTCATATAGATCAGTGCAGCGGAATAACAATTGAAGAGAACCTCTTAGAAGATAACCTGATGGGAATATTTGGAGCCTGTGACAACGCTTCAGTACTTTACAATGTGATCGAACGGACGAGCGTGGACAAGACAGGTCATTCGGGTATATATATTGCCGGACGCGGATTGACTAATGTCCTTATCGAAGGCAACTTGATCTCTCACACCGGTCCCATAGAAGAACACAGTAACCCTGATCTTCCGGAGAATGTTAATCTCCCGATTGGAGTTGGAGGATACAATTGTGTCGTGCGGGGAAACTATGTCTTCGATTCAATGGGAAGCCTGATGGCACACGGCGACTTCAGAGATCAGTTCTATTCTGAAGAAATCTATATTGAAAGAAATGTCGTAAGAAACTCCTTCCCGTGGGTAGAACCGGGGATAGCATTTTGTGGCGTGAAGGGTGGTAGAATCTCAAACAACTATGTAGATATGGCATGGCGCGAGGGAATACGGTCATACGGCAGCCGAAACATCGAGATATCTAACAATGTAGTATTGGGGTCCTGTTATTTAATTGATTCTGATCAGACCTCTGTTCATCACAATTCTATCATTTATAACCCGGCTGAGCCGCCAGAAGAACTTCCGCACGTAATACCCCCGGGAAGCTTCGGAATCCTTGTGGCGGATGTTTGGCCAGAAGAATTAATTCAACCTGAAGGAGATCCAGCTCATTCAGAAGATCTTTTGATAGCGGATAATCTGATTAGTGGGCCTCACAATGCAATTCAGGCAGCCGATTGTATTGGCATTTGGGCGGACTGGAACGGCGTAGGGTGGTGGGGGCCAGACCCTACCGGGGTGGGGAATTTTTATCTTCGAGTGGTTGACAGGAGCAAATCGGCCGTCATAGGAAAAAATAATCGCATTGCTAGTCCCCAGTTCGTGGATCCTGAATACGGCAACTATCTTTTGCTTGTCAATGATCCTTTAGCTGCTGCTGGACAC
>CAZQSC010000283.1:0-2130 GCA_964595705.1 uncultured bacterium
GTGCCGCAAATAGAGAGAGTATCCGTAATAGTCTGCGACGATGAGGATGTAACTCAGAATGTCTTTTAAGATGGCTGTAGAGGGAATCGCCAACCGTGGAAGGAGGGTACAATGAGGACAGATTTTGCATTATACGTTGCGCGCTCGCGCTTGAGATGGTGCATAGCCTGCGCACTTCTGTGCTTGTCCCTGAACATAGTGGTCGCCCAGGCCGGGACACAACCAATCCTGATAAATGAAGTTTTGGCCTCAAACGGCACGATACTGGCCGACGAAGACGGAGACTACGAGGACTGGATCGAGCTCCATAACCCGTCAACCGAGCCAATAGATTTGGAGGGCTATACCCTGACGGACAAGCCGGATGATCCTAATAAGTGGGTGTTCCCACAAGTCACAATCCAACCGAAGGGATTTTTGCTCGTGTGGGCCTCTGGGAAAGATCGACGCACACCAGGCAATTGGGATTTTGGGAGGCCTCTTATCTTGGAATTTGAAAGCAGCGGATTCAACGACGGTGATGTTGCAAGGATACTGGTTAATGGGGAGGATAAATCCCTGAACCTCCGGGGCATAAATGTCGTAAGATTAGACAAAGACGGCAGCTACATCGAGAGCACCGTCTATGACACCTGGGCCTCCCCCGATGCTGCGGATGCTATGGTCCGCTATTTGGAGGGCCTGTCGGATGGGGAGATCGTTATCTTCGCCGTCAGGGATGAAGCGTCCGAGAATCTGAATTCACGAGCGAGGGCGGCTTTAGAGACCTTAGGAAGCGAATATATCGGGCAACTAGGACATCAGGATTCCTGGGGCATGATCAGCATCGTGGGTCAAGGGAAACTCGTGGAGGACTATCGCCCCAGCTCGGAGGGCCCTGCTACAGAGTCTCTCGTGAGCAACATGATCCTGCACACCAATTTCAAACTCAACAAGGATGGGGAATTTCTAGCTCTTTACGCACCCAATGGTACTGAGGTTGATTCACTCAGCTTCAGCGAGCAAGTGCGTGACGTCTCCTATGGCCGCAAGCCCGATGGTGCTGGCATCTGGTGCTTTTTCTCCGAGTCGACCCCGGGTGCCCCGAATGATACAGCCTGCGCAACTGGGATCGCAGAGCCGCCCAAGTTTTCCGCAAGCAGTGGATTCTACGAGGGACCGATTACAGTAGCCCTTACTGCTTCAGGGGGAGCAGAGATCCACTATACCTTGGATGGTTCAATTCCGACGGAGGTCAGTCCCCGGTACACTGGTCCCCTGACCATCAAGCGGACTCAAGTCGTTCGGGCCCGGGCCTTTGAAGCTGGCCTGATTCCAAGCAGGACGGTGACACACACTTTTTTCGTAGACGAGAGCGTCCGCTTACCTGTTCTTTCGTTGGTGACTGATCCGGCTAATTTGTGGGATGATGACCTCGGGATCTATACGGAAGGGCCATACCCAGCTTGCCCGAACTACATGCAGCGTGGACCAAAGTGGGAACGCCCCGTGGCGGTGGAGTTCTTTGAAGACGACCACTCGCTGGCATTTGCCATAGATGCGGGGTTCCGCATTCATGGAGGGGACACCAGGATGTTTCCAAAAAAGAGCTTCATCCTGCTTTTTCGAGAGGCATATGGCCAAGGGCGGCTTTACTATCCGATATTCTGGGAGGATGAGTTCGACAAGCATGATCTTGATGGTTTCAGTAGCCTTGTAGTAAGAAACGCCGGGAACGACGGCGTGGGAGGCCTCCCTAGAATTCGCGACCCCTTAATGCACGCCCTGTGGTTAGAAGAAGGGGGGCTCGTTTCTGCGAAAAGGTCGGTTTTTGTCTATCTTAACGGGGAACCGTGGGGTATTTATAACCTTCGTGAGCATATTGACGCAGATTATGTTACCACAAACTTCGGCGTTAAAGACTTTGATTTGATCACTGAAGAAAGAACCGTCAAGGCAGGTGATGCTGTCCACTGGGACGCCACGCTTTCGTTTTTCGAAGGCCACGATTTAGCTTCGGATGCTAATTACACTCAAGCACAAAAGCTCATTGACATCAAGAACTTCACCGATTTTCAGATTTTCCAAATATACGGAGGGAATATTGATGTGTGGGGAAATTACATACGATTTCGACCAAGGTCGCCGGAC
>CAZQSC010000284.1:0-2094 GCA_964595705.1 uncultured bacterium
GAAGGTTTGCGGCTCCTCATCAAGAAAGCGAAGGATTTTGATTGTATCGGGGTAGCCACAGATATTAATGAAGCATCTAAACTTGTTCAAGAGCTGGCACCCGATATAACTCTGTTGGACACCTACTTATTGGGAAAAGAATCAGTTGAGGCTAACCAATATATAGGGGCATTACGTGATTTTACTAAGATAATGATACTTACTCATTCCGAAAGCGATACTGATATACTACACTGTTTACAGGCAGGTGTTAAAGGGTACTTGCTCAAAGATATCGGTCAGGAGCAGCTAATGACGGCGATGCGCGCTGTTTACGCTGGAGAACAGGTACTCTGTCCAGTCGTGGTCACTAAGATTTCAGCCATTCTGCAAAAAGAACAGGTTCAGCAGGTGCAGAGGGAGCACTCGGTACCGTGCCCACTTAAGAAGAGAGAGCTGGAGGTGGTTGGACTGGCTGCCGAGGGCACAACTAACAAGGTAATCGCTTCAAAACTCCACATAACTGAACACACTGTAGCCAGTCACCTTGTCAATGTATTCAGAAAGCTGGTTCTACGTCAATAAGTGTGAAAAACAAGCCTCTGTGCCTTTAGAGTTAGCTGCCAATATCCTCAGTCGGAAGTTATCCATATTGCGATAGCCATAAGCCATCCTCTTAATAGTCTTGATGCGATTGTTCTTTCCTTCAACAAAACCATTGCTTATTGGATAATCGAAGTAATTCAGTATCTCCTCTCGCCAGTTGTCCAATGTATGTAGCAATGCCTTAAACTCAGGTAGATAAGTACCTGATATCACCTTCTGCAGCGCGTCCAGCTCTACCTCAGCCTGACTCCTATCCCTTCCCTTGTACCAGGTCCGGAAACCCTCCTTGAGCAGCCACGCCCTCTCCAGTTCAGGGTAGCGGTAGAATAACTGGCCTAACCTTGCCCTTTCCCAACCGGCGAGCCTCTCAGCTCCCTTGAGCAAGGTGTATCTGCTCTTGAACAGGTCTTGTCTTCTACCTCTTCTATTCCCTCCCTGCAGCCGGCTCCTCACCCTGTCCAGGGCATTATTGATGTGTCTGATGAGATGGAATTTATCCGCCACTATCTTTGCCTGGGGCAGGCACATTCGCACTGCCTGACGAAAGGCTTCATGCATATCCATCGCCACTCCTTTAACCATCTCAGGGCTGGGGAGACTATCCAGGTATTCCTCTACTTTCTGCCTCCCTTGCCCTTCTACTACCCCCATGACTTCCCTTTTGACCAGGTTGCAGATGGCTGTGTGATACAAACGCCGCCCGCTCACTGAGAACTCGTCTAGTCCTATGAATTCAGGTGCCTTTGTTACCTCTCCTGTCTTAAGTCTTCTCCCTATCTCCTCGGCAACGCATCTTCTAACCAACCCTTCTCCCACCTTTTCCTTCTCCGCTGTCCTTCTCACTGTCTGATGCAGTGCCTCCTGCCCCAGATATTCCCTGAACCGGTGGCTTGAGCGTCTCCTGGGGCCAAAGATTTCATCCGGCTCGGTGAATACTTTGCCACACCAGAGACAGCGAAAACGCCTCTTTATCAACGTGAGAAATACCGCTTTATCCCTTAACCTCCTGTCTTGTTTATTCTGTTGTCTCCTGTCATGCACCTTGGTGGTTACTCTACCACACCGGGGACAGGTTACCTCGTCCCGGCGATAGGTTACGGTGACCTCGATACAGTTATCTAATTCCCTTTGCCGCAGAATCTTAAGCTCTGGTAATCCCAGCCGTATTGCGATACAATCATCTCGCACTCGCTCCGACCTCCTTTGCTTTGAGTTTTTTCATTACCCAAAGGCTACAGAGGTCAGCGGGTGCTCTTCAATTACCCATTTTCACACTAAATAGTGTAGAACCAGTTATTGACGTCTCGGCTTGGTCTTGATGTTGAGAAGTGGGCCGAGACCAGAGCCAGGAATATTAAGTCAGGGATCGAACCAACCCCCAACCTTTATGGATATAAGTGGGTAGATGAGGGAAACAATAGACAGGAGGACAGTAATGAAAGAGGGTGACCTTGAAATCCTGAAGGAAATAGCGGAGGTTGAAAAGACCTGGCCTTTCAGCACGCCGGG
>CAZQSC010000285.1:0-2082 GCA_964595705.1 uncultured bacterium
TCCTGAAATCGTCTATGTAAACAGCTACGACGGCAGTGTGTTCAAATCTACCGATGGAGGAAACTCCTGGTTTCCCGCCTGTAAGGGCATTGCCTGTGCTGATGTCAATGATTTAGCCATCGACGGCAAGCATCCGGAAACGATATACGCCGTGGCGCAAACCGGTGCTTTCAAGAGTGAGGATGGGGGAGAAAATTGGATTGGGATCAACTATGGGGCACTTAAGCGACGAGAATGGCAGCAATCTGTGGCAATTGATCCCACGGATCCTCAGATCGTTTATAGCGGAAGCAAATTCAGCGGCGAAATCTTCAAAAGCACAGACGGAGGGGAGAATTGGATCCGACTCACTGATTTCGTCGCCCCTCAAAATACAGGTGAGGCAGAAAAAGATTATCAAATAAGATCGATCGAAATATCAAGGTCGAATCCTGATATTATCTATGTGGGGATCATCAACCGGACCCTTGTGGATGAAATTTATGCCACCGGGGAGGGTGTTGCGGATTATGGCATTTTTAAATCATCCGATGGGGGGAATCAGTGGCAGCAGATAAACACTGGAATTCCGGAAGGGTACCGTCGTATTTATGATATAGCTGTTCACCCCTCGGACCCGGATATAGTCTACGCTGCAGTCAGAAATAGCGGAATCTATAAAACCACCGATGGAGGAGAAACCTGGCTGGAGAAAAACAACGGATTAACATCGCTCTACATCTCCACAATCACAATCGATCCCAATAATCCTGAGATAATTTATGCAGGGACTATCAACGGATCAGGAGTTCTTAAAAGCACTAACGGAGGAGAAACTTGGGGTCCGATTAACAATGGTATGACTTTAATATGCCCGTCAAATCTATTGCCTATAGGAGCTACAGTTCAAGGTATGTCATTAGAAAAACCCAAGCCTTTTAAGAGCGCCACCAGTTATTCAGACTGGCCCTGGTCAACAGTGACGGATATTGTTGTTGATCCAACAAATTCACAGGTCATCTACGCAGCAGATTTGATGTTCGGGGTATATCGATCCACTGATGCAGGGTCAAGCTGGGTTCCAACTACTGATGGGCTGTCAATGAAGGAAGTCTCTTCTTTGGCCATTTCAGATGACGGGAAAATCTTATATGCAGGCACACATGGGGGCGGTGTATTTCGGCTGGTGTTTGCCAATTATGCACCCGAAATCCTTTCGACCGTTCCCAACGTAGGCAGTACTGTCTTAATAACCCAAGGTGATAGCATAAATTTTGAGATTACTGCTTATGACTTAAATGGTGATTCTTTATCATACTCTTGGACCTTAGATGCCCAATTGATTGAGGGGGCAGCCAGCTCTGAGTATCTTTTAGAAACAAATGATCTGGCCATCGGAATCCATTCTCTGACAGTCCAAGTAGCTGATGCAGACTCTTCGGATACTGTCACTTGGAATATTGAGATTACACCCCCCACTGCAGTGAATAACAGTGATTTGCCCACTATACCAAAAGCCTTTGCCCTTATGCAAAATTATCCGAATCCCTTCAACCTGGAAACGGCCATCAGATATCAGCTTCCTACACCGTCAAGAGTAGTTCTTAAGATCTATAACCTTATTGGTCAGGAGATAAGAACGCTTGTTAATGAGCAGAAACCAGCCGGCTATTTCACAACTGTTTGGGACGCTAAGAGCAGTGAAGGCAATCAGGTTTCAAGCGGCATCTACATCTATCGAATAGATGCGAAGGCCGGGAAGCGACATTTTGTCCAGACAAAGAAAATGCTCTTGCTACGCTAAGTCCTTCGTTATATGAGAGATAAGAGACACGGCAGCAGAGCTCTTCTGCAAGACTGTGGTCAAGTCCATACGGGCCGCTCGAAGGGTTCATACACCAGTTAGCTGCTCTCTTACGGGCCAAACTTGATCCTCTCGTAAAAAGTCTAGAGTACACCCTCTCCCCTTTTTCTCCTCCCCACAGGAGAGGGGACAAAGGGGAGGGGGAGGAAAGTACTTGAAATATCGACACCTTCACCCTCACCCCAGCCCTCTCCCTGAAAGGGAGAGGGAGCATTTAGGACTTTTTACGAATCAAACAA
>CAZQSC010000286.1:0-2036 GCA_964595705.1 uncultured bacterium
ACTGACAGTATGCAAGAAACTGGCTGCAATACCGATGGAGCATGATGCCACCTCCCTTTTGTGATCATGCTCCATCATTAAACACCCATTAACAAAAGGCAAATTGCGCTAACTGCGGGGTTTGTTGGATATTTTTATTGACAATTATCTCGATGTGAGATAAACAACTTTCATGCACATAATCACTCGAATTCGGCTACTCGAATTCGCAAAAAAGCATCCTGATTGTTCAGCCGCTCTTGAATCTTGGCATAGAATCGTCAAACATACGGATTTTAATTCATTCGTCGAACTGCGTCAGGCTTTTCCGAACGCTGACCAAGTAGGCAAATTGACGGTTTTCAATATAGGCGGAAATAAAGCCCGTTTGATTGCAGCTATACATTACAATACCAAGCGGGTTTATATTCGGCATATTCTTACCCACAAATAATATGATCGAGGAACTTGGAGGAAATAAGGAATGAATGCGCAACTAAAAGAAATTGCTAAAGTTTGGCCGGATATACAGAATATATTTTCTGTGCCGCATAATGAGAAAGACTACAAAAAATTAGTTAATCTCCTTGATAGTCTCATTGACGAAGTTGGAGATGATGAATCCCATCCCTTAGCGTCACTGATGGAGACCCTTGGGAGTCTAATTGAAACATATGAAGCCCACGAACTTCCTGAAATAGAAGGTAATCCAATTGATACACTCAAGGCATTGATGGAAGAGTATGGCATTAGACAATCAGATCTGCCTGAAATTGGAAGCCAAGGGGTAGTATCAGAAATCATGTCTGGAAAACGCCAGCTCAATATCCGTCAAATAAAAGTTTTGGGTAAACGCTTTAATGTCTCCCCAGTAGTGTTTGTGTAAGTTGAGTTTTAGAAAAATATATAGGGATAGGGACGCCCATCACTCAGCGCCCCTCCCACACCACGCAGCATACGGGTCCGTACTGCGCGGTTCGGCTGATCAGGCAGAATCAGATCCAGGAGGATGCAAATCCAAGTAGTTGATACCACTTGTTTTCCTTCCAATTCGTTTCTAACACCATCGACACGGTTATCCACGTAACCGAGAAGGCATTTCCTGCGATTTCAAGCTCGCGCTTGGAACCACATTCCCTGTTCGTCCCACTTAAGGGTTTACTCCGTCAGTTGAATCTGTCCTGTCGGGCTTTTGGATAATACGACGCAATGTACCTCAATTAGCACATTAGACATACCTCCTACTGACCACTCTCATTTACCCCTGCCATTCGGCAGGTGGCACCGTTCGGGCCTTCACCGGGGTGAGTCTTCCGCACTTTTCTATTCGCGCGGCTCGTTTCCACCGGCTTAATATGCCCTCTGCTGACTCCCGCTACACGATTGACGCCCCTTACGGTTTGCTCACTCGGTGGTTCGGCTGCCGTCGCATCCTTCAATTTTGTGTTCCTCTCCTCACGGAGTTTGGCTCGCTGGCGGTCAGGACACGATCTTCCACCAACGCCGGGGGAATTTGGTAACCGACTTTCCCTTATGCCGGTAATCTCACGCAGCTGTCATACCGAGATGCAGCGGGCCTCCCGGGGTGAGCCCTGGCTACTTTCAGCGCACGATCGTCAGATATACGAGGTTCACCATTGACGGATAGAGGACTTTATCCTGTGTTGCGGACTCGTCCCGGATTCCCCCGCCTCATCTGCCTGCCCTCTACCTTTCGGTACGGGGCATACCTGTACGTCGACCCACGCTTTTGCCTCCGGCCTCCTTCAGGCGTACATTGCTGTAGCACCCTCTTGAGACGGCGAAGCTTTAGCGAAGACGCTTGCCTTTGGCTACCCTTCGCCTCCGTCAGGCTGGGTATGGACTTTGCTCGGGACCTGTGTCACAATCCCAGACATCACCAATTAGCAGCCGGGCCTTGCCCGGCACACAACAAGCCGCTTCTGCTGACCCCGGGGAGGCCCCGGGTCAACAGAGCTAATCGTTGGAGCCAAATTAATGTATGAGACTATCGCTAGTCGATTGACCGCCCACTTCCAAGTGGATGGCTCCCACCT
>CAZQSC010000287.1:0-2035 GCA_964595705.1 uncultured bacterium
TACGAATCATATCTTTTCCTCTTTAATGAACTGTATTAACGTGCCCATATCGTCTTCACCTTTGACAATTAGAGCAATAGCAATACCTTCTGGATCCAGACACTCGAGGCATCGGCGGAAATCATCCATTGTCCAGACACAAAGTAAGAGTGGTATCTTTTGCTGAATCTGCCGCAACTTCACGACCAGTTCATCCCATGCAAGCCCATTTGGGTCCAATGTTATCTGTAATGATCTTAATAAGGATGTATCAATAAGGTCGTCAAAAATATGGGCTCCCGTCGAATGTGAGTGATAGGTGTGTATGGGGAATTCCTCCAGAATGTGTCGGTCAACTGGCAAGCCGAACTCCCGGTACATTTCTGAGGAGAGTAAGGAGGCAACATCGGCCTCTGGCGTTATCGCTACAAACTGGTCGCTCTTGTCCGCCGGAAACCAGAGATGCATTCGGGTGCACATTCCGCCATGGTACAAAGGAACAGTTTGCCCAAGTGCCAGACCGACCTCAATCCAGAAGTTGGTCAACGTTTTTAGCGCCGCATGCACTTCCCCCGGATGGTCATAGAGATCCAGGCAAAATTGCCCGGGACCTCGAAATGCGCTTAAGATATCCATAGGTCCAGCCATAACCGGCAAAGACATAGCATTGCCAGAAGCCTCAGCGGCTTGCGCTACGGCACGATGACACTCCAGCATCTTTTCGATCCATGGTTGGGCGAGGTCAAAGCGCATAGAATGCAACTCTTCGTAGGTTAATTTCGTTGGTTCAGCCCAGATGACATTGCCTTTCCTCAAAACCCTGCAACCCACCGCCGCTTGCAACCAGGGTATCCCGAATGTTGCACCCACCGGTTGCGGAATATCGGTGGGGTAGCGTTCTGACAGAGCCCAGATTTCTTGTGCGTGCCGGGCAAAATCATCAGGATGCAGGTCATCCGGAGATAATTCCGGACCGCACACTGCCATTTCAGGGAACGGTGTAATGTCGGGTTCCCATAAATAACCTATCAAGTGGCGACGGTTTCGACAGTGGATGAAGTCAGTGTGTAATTGAACATCAAAGGTCATAACGATGATCTCCTAAAACCAGTCGCCATTGCGACGTTCTTCAATCCACTCGAATGGTCTCGTCAGTTCGCGTGCGAGAAACCGAGGGCGATCAGCAACAGGCACCTTCCGGGCACCATCGATTCGAATATGCGCCCATGTCAATCTGATCTGTTCCATTAGGGCCGGCCGCATTGCGGGTGGGAATTTGCCGGCCGCCTCTATGTATATTTCCAAAAATGTGCGCGCCACTGGCTCATCGAATTCAAACGGGGCACTCAACGACCAAATGTCTCCGCCGTCGACAACTTTCTTTCGCCGGCTACAGAAAAGGATAAGGGCGAAAGCCAAATCATAAATCACCGGGTGCACGGCCATCCAATCATAATCGACAAAGACCTGTAAGCGCGAGCCGTCAAAAATAGCATTTGCCGGTTGGATATCTCCGTGAACAAGTGTTTTAGGTAACGCCTGATATATCTCGTTATTAAGCCGCTTGGCTCCCAGTTGCACCTGCGAAACATAGTAGTGGATTATCTCATCACCTTCCCGGGAGATACCCTTGGAGGATACCGCATTATTGAGCAACCGTTCTGGTGTCATCTCACCACGAGAATAACCTCCCTTGTCGTAACGTCCGGGGAAAAACTCTCCCGCTTTGTGGAAAAGAGCCAGATTTTCGGCTACTGAACGCAGGGACTCCTCCGTCCCAGGAAAAGCGTTTCCCGAAACCCAAGGGTAGGCTTCGTAAATGTTACTACCCTGCTGAAAGAAGGTGCTGCCTCCACTACAGGAGAACGGCGTCTTGACCGGTGCCCCGCGTTTCTTCAAGTAACCCAGGGCCTCGTGGTCAAAACGGAGCCATCTCTCATCGCAGTAGTCGGGATGCCGCCGTCTCAAGAAAATAGTCCGGTCACCATCAGCGACACGAAAGTTTGCGTTCTTGGTGCCACCAACCGCCGAAACAGTTGCTTGGGGCGACAATCCA
>CAZQSC010000288.1:0-2028 GCA_964595705.1 uncultured bacterium
GAGGATTTGGAGAAGGTCTATCTGGAGTATATGAGAGGTTGGGGAGTGGATTAGTAGATTGGTCGAGAAGAGGAACCGCTATGACTAATAGATATGTCATTGAGGAACATCACGAAGCCTTCTTGGTCTGGAACTGGGCAAAGGACAGTGGGATAATGGAGAGTAGTAACAATACCCTATCGCATGTAGATGACCACTCCGATCTCGGTATGCTGCACTTTAAAAAACTCAGCAAAAAGCTTAAATGAGAACGGTGATGAGGCGACTCCTTTCGCGTATTAAATTATACATTAGTTTCTCATTAATGACTACTGAGATTCAATATTAAACGATAGCCGACAGCATGAATCCTGAAAGGACAAGAGCATTGTCTGACGGAAAGTTTCAGCAGAAGGGATTTATCCCTGAGGCAAAAGATGTCCACCTGTTTCAGTTCAATGGGAGCCGTTTTGCCCTGGATGCAAATACGCTATTTTCATTCAAAATTGACGAGATGTTTGCAGACCTACTCGCTGTGCCCAATGGGATGGCTGTAGAGGACGTGAAAACGCGGATGTATGCAAAATACGGGAAGGAAGAGGTGGATGAGCTGGTGAGAGATTTTGGTCTGCTCCAGCAAAGAGGGTTGTTCAAAACCTATGCTGAGGTTCCGGGCCTCGACTATAATAGCCATATCTACAAGCTCTCCTTAGATGTAAACCACACCTGCAATCTGGGTTGCTTGTATTGTTACTCGAAGGTGACGGATACCGCTCCCGGCGTTGGGAAGATGAATGAAGAGACAGCCAAGAGGGCCATTGACTTCCTACTAACGGATTTTGGAAAAGATGCAAAGGCCTATGAAGTCAATATTGTCGGTGCAGGAGAGCCGCTGTTGAACTTTGAGTTGATCAAGACCTTGAGGGAATACTGCCAACAGTGGGAAAAAGAACTGAACAAACGGATCATCTTCTGGGTTTTCACCAATGGCACGGTCTTCACTGAGGAGATGATCAGGTACTTTGTCGAGCAGAAACAGAGGTTGACGATAAGTATAGACGGCCCCAAGGAACTCCACGATGCTCTAAGACCTTTTTCCAACGGAAGGGGGTCGTACGACATCATAAGGCACTGGATCAAGAGAATAAAGACCACGGCAAAGGGCAAGGGAGGTCTGGAGAACCTCTGGGCCTCGGCGATTATATCCAGCAAACATAATCAGCTCAAGGAGGTCCTGGAGGAGTTTATCTCCTTGGGTATCGTCAATGCACAGATTCGCCCCATCAGGACGGTGAACAAGGATTTGGCCCTCAGCAGGGACAACATCTCAGAGATCAAGGCTGCCTATGATAAACTGGTGGGGTTTCTCCTCGAGAAGACCCTATCAGGAGACCTCTCTTACATCAAGGTTATCCTCACTCAACGAGATTTTCTGGGGCGCCACATTTTGCGTTTGATGTTCAGACAGGGCGTGCGGTATCGATGTGACGCGGCCAAGAGTATGATTTGTGTGCTGGCCAACGGCGACATCTATCCCTGCGACATCTCCTGCGGCACCTTGGGAATGAAATTGGGAAGCTTGGATGAGGGAATCAACGAGGAGATCAGACAGCGCTATCTGAACCTGGAAGTCTCTCAGAAGAAGATTTGCAGGGACTGTTGGGCAAGATACCTGTGCGGCGGCGGGTGCTACTACAGTGCCTTCATCACTAATGGGGACATTGACCAGCCTGATCCGGCGATCTGTGAACTCGTCAAGCATCTTTCAGAGTTGAGCGTGGTGTTTCTTAATGAGATCCAGGAAAGAGATGAGAAGATTGCAAACAAACTCTATCGGTACGCCGAAGCGAGGGAAAAGGTTCTGATGGAGCGGATGGGTATTCACGTTGCTGTATAATTCGGTCAAAAGTTTTTCCGTCCCAGCCTGGTCCAATTTATATAACCAGCAGATTTATCAGAAGGGATTGACCAAACAAATGAGACCCGCAGAGCGCACTGAGGAATTTCTCTTCTCCTGTCGTCTGCGGTCGATGGGGTGAGAATTTGACA
>CAZQSC010000289.1:0-2026 GCA_964595705.1 uncultured bacterium
ACAATCCCTTGGACAACTCCTGCGGAGTTGCCCACATTCCCACAACATTATTGCTATTAATGTTCAACATCAAAACATAATATACGAGGAGGTCTGTTATGAGAAATTTAGTTTACATTCTTATAGCCCTTACCTTTATTCTGTATGTGCCTGTGGTTGTGAGTTCAGAGGTTCCCTCAGGGCTGGTCACTGCTGTTCTGCCGGCTGAGCCTAATGATATTGCCGTCCAGAGCAATTTCTGCTACCTGAGCCGCGGTCCCTGGCTGATAAGCTTCGATGTAACCGATCTGGCCCATCCAGTGCCCGTGGACACCCTGGTGGCGCGGCAGACTTTCAGCAGCTTCTGTCTGCAGGGTCAGTATGCCTACCTTGCCGAATATGAAGGTGTGGAGATAATAGACATCTCCCGGCCGCAGGATATGGAAAGCAAAGGGTTTCATCCCCTGGTTGAGGAGGAGTGGGTTAGGGAAGTAGTGACAGAGGGGAATTTTCTCTATGCGCTCACTGACCCTGGGTGCCGACAGAACAATAAACTGCGGGTTTTTGACCTCTCTGACCCACTTCATCCCAGTGAAACATCAGCGTATGTTGTGGATGATTTCCTTTCGGACATCGCTGTTAGCGGTTCAGTTGCCATTATTTGTACTTCAAGGAAAGTTTTGCTCATAGATGTGGCCGACCCTACTCAGCCTGTTCAGATAGGAGAGCTGAGCATACCTTTGGGGGTGGAATGGCATGGGCTATCTGCAGATGATGGCATCCTGTATATCTCTCTTATCCGCCCTTTGAAATCCGAACCTGGTGAGGGTGAGCTGTGGGTGGTGGATATCTCCCAGCCGGAGAGCCCCGCTGTTCTAGAGAAACTGGATCTGCCCGGCTACATTGGCCGGATGCAGATAAGAGGCCAATATGGTTATGTTTGCCAGTATGAAGGTGGGGGAGAATACCGGCTTCAGGTGATGGACCTCTCCGATCCTTCCCAACTGACAGTGGTGGGAGAGTGCGCCGGGGTCTCCGGGCTTTCACTTTCGCTTTCAGAGAGACTTCTCTGCACGAAAGGGAAAGCGGGATTAAGCTTCGTGGACATCTCCAGCCCTCTGGAACCGGTAGTAGAGGGTAGCTACCCCACGAAAGAAACTGCTCAGGTTCACGGTGTATATATCTCGGGCAGCTATGCCTACATCGCCAATGGCTACAACGGACTGCGGATACTGGAGGTAAGCGACCCGGCACATCCGGTGGAGGTGGGCTCGTGGGGGGGAATGCAGGTGAAGGAGGGTTTGATATCGGGTTTGATGTGGCAGATGTATCTGTATCTGGCGATATGGCATATCTTACGGAATCTACAGGCATACTCCACATAGTAGATGTCTCAGAGCCCTCACATCCCAGCAGGGTGGGGCTTTTCAGCAAAGAGTTAGGGCCCCTTGACTTTCACGGTCAAGTTGTCTCCAGACCTGGCTGGGTCTTTACGACCGCAGACGGAGTGGTTATACTTGATGTAAGCGATCCTGCCCAACCTGTCCAGGTCTCAGTTATCGAAGGACGAATAAGAAGTTTTGCCCTTGCTTGACAGCCTCCTATTTGCGGTCGATTTTGAGAAAGGCCTGCGCCTCTTCTCTGTATCCGAACCCGGTGCGCCGGTGGAGCTGAGCAGCTACGACCAACTTGACGCCCCTACGTGCATCTCGGTATCTATGCCCTATGTCTATGTTGGAGACCACTCTGGCCTCCATGTGATCAACGCCTCTGATCCTTCTTCCCTGCGAGAGGTGGGATTTATTCCTCTCGAGCCCCTAGGACTTCTTGCTTCTGACAAATACCTTTATGTGAAGCAGGCTATTTGGGGGGCCGGGACTTGTAGTTAGGGTATTCGATATCTCTGATCCCGCAGATCCCAGGGAGCTGGGGAATTATGTGCTAGGACTTCCCAACATGGAATCGAGCAATGCTGGAATCTCCGAAGATGCCGGGTACCTGTATGTCTCGGCTTATTATGGCGGTCTTTTCATCTTCAGGATATCCT
>CAZQSC010000290.1:0-1978 GCA_964595705.1 uncultured bacterium
GGACATTCAACGTCCGACGCGACGGAGGGGTTGACCCTAAGCGCCATCCCGGCTTTATGCGTGGTTTGCGTGAGGGTGACCTCCAGTACAAAGGGGTCTGGCTTTCTCAGATGCGTCAAATTGACCCCCGCACCGGTCAATTCTCCCGTACCAACTACCGGGGCTGGGCGCTATGTTTCAACAACCCACTCTGGCGAAAACTGTACTTTGAGCATCTTGAGGAAATCTACGCCTGCGGCGTGGACGGCATTATGACCGATGATGTCCAGTTCTGGCCTATTGGCTATGGTTGCGGCTGTCCTTATTGCCGAGGTGAATTTCACGAGGCTACGGGTTACGAGATGCCGCCCACTGGGATGGATGATCCTGACTTCTATGGTAATATGGCGAATCCCGCCTACCGGGCCTGGATATTGTGGCGGACAGAATCCACCGCCGCACACCACCGGCGGGTGACGAAGCATTTTCGCGAGTTGGGTCTGGAGCTTTGTCGCCCTTTCTATTCTTCCTCAGACACGACTACCCGGGCCATCCAGGGATTAGGCGGGATGGTGGAGAACGTGGCCGAACTGATGAGCACGATCTTCACAGAGGTCTGCTCAGTGGAGGCACAGGGACACTGCTGGCCCCGGGAAGGTGCGGAGGCCAAACACCGGAGCGCGCTTTCCTATCGCTATGGTGTGCCGCCGATGTGTCTGTTCTACCCGCACAATTCCCAGGAGAACCTGCTTTGCTGGGCGTTGACCAAAAGTTGGGGACAGCGCTACTGGGGCTGTAACAGTCGGCTTACGCTCCAGGAAGAAGCTAAGATGCTTAAACCCGCCTTCTCATTTGAGGCTGCTCATCCGGAGCTTTACCAGCGACCTGAGCCTGTCTCCGAGGTGGGGGTCATCTTCTCTGCTCAAACCCGCAATACCTACAAAGGTATGGACGACCGGCATTATGTCCGAGAATGGTGTGGTTGGTGTGAAACACTGATGCGGGCCAATGTTCCCTTCGATGTGATTATAGACCCCGACTTAGCCGAGCAGCGATACTTCGACCGTTTTAAGGTTTTGATTTTACCTAATGCTGCCCATCTGTCCGATGAACAAATAGAATCTTTAACGGCTTTTATTGAAGGTGGAGGTAAAGTGATTATTACTCACGAGACCGGACGCTATGATCAGACAGGAGTGTTACGACAGAAATATCCTCTAAATGAGATTATCGGAGCCGATTGTGAAGGTATTCGGGTTGAATCTTCAATATGGGAACCGATTTATGAAGTTCCAGTGCTACTTTCGGAGCGGGTTGAAAGCAAAGAGCCAGTGGTTTTGTTGAAGCCACATTCTGATGCTCATGTGTGGGTTGGACTGGCTGATACAGAATACGCTGCTGTGACCTACCATAACTATGGAAATGGAGCGGTAATTATGTTTGCTGGCAAGCCTGGTTTGATGACCTGGATAGGTAATCCAACTCAACATCGGCCCGATCCGAACCATCCAGTAGAATCCCACACCGTAAACTACGACAGGAACGAGCCGATGGCAGCATTTATGGTCAAATGTGTAAACTATCTGCTTGGGGAGAATCGTTTGCTGGTGACGGAAGGAGTGCCGGATGGTATCTTACTGGGAATCTTTCGCCACCAGGATAGAACAGTAATACATCTGGTCAATGTGGCAGGAACCCTGGCGAATAATCATAAGACAATTCCCAATCCTGCACCACTTCGTTTTCCAGACCCGGCAGAGCTTTCCGGAGGGTCTCCTGTGATGATTATCAAACTCAGATGCCCTGGGGAAAAGGCTATGTTGGTTTCCCCTGACTTTGAGGGAGAAAGAATGCTTTCACTGCGACGGGAGGGGAACTATGCAGTGGTTCAGGTTCCTTCGGAATTGGTTCGATGCTATAGTGTGGTAAGCATCATTTGACGGAAAAGGAGAATTCTATGGGAAAGAATCAATCTAAAGTGAAGCTCACTAAATCTGGA
>CAZQSC010000291.1:0-1974 GCA_964595705.1 uncultured bacterium
CCAGGGAATAGTGAGTGCCAAGGGCCGGTCCGGTCTCTCTATTGCGGGGGGAGAGATCCGTTATCAAGATTTTATCCAGACCGATGCCGCCATCAACCCTGGCAACAGCGGTGGCCCCTTAGTAAATCTCAGGGGGGAAGTGATCGGCATCAACACCGCTATCACCGGGAATGTACAGGGGCAAAATTTCGGCTTTGCCATACCCATCAATATGGCCCGTAAGGTGATGGAGCAGCTTATGGTCAAGGGCAAAGTGGTGCGGGGCTTTTTAGGTATGCTGCCCCAGGAGATAACCCCTGATCTGGCAGAGGCAAAAGGACTTTCTTCCACCGAGGGTGTTCTGGTAGCAAAGGTCGATCCTGACACACCGGCAGAGAAGGGGGGACTGAAGGTAGGAGATGTTATTATCCGATTTGCTGGGAAGAAGATAAAGACTGTTAAGCAGTTCCGAATGCTGGTTGCCAACCACACCCCGGGAGAGAAGGTGAAGATGACGGTTATCCGTGATGGTAAACAGAAGCAGCTCACCTTCACCCTGGGCGACCGAGCGGAGTATCTGAAGTTGGCGGCCGGCGAGTCTAAAGCTGAAGAAGCCTGGATGGGTATGGAAGTGACCAGTGTCCACAGCGATGTCGCCCGCTCAATGGGAATAAAAGAGAAGACCGGGGTGGTGGTCATCGGTGTGGAGGGAGGCAGCCCCGCCGAAGAGAAAGGAATAAAACCAGGGGATGTTATCCTCCAAGTCGGTGAGCATCAGATCAAGGACTTAAAAGACTACCAGGAAGCTGTGCAGAAGCTGAAAGGGAGTGAAAAACCTATCCTGTTCTTGATAAAACGGGGTAAATGGACCCGTTTCGTGGCACTCAAGGAAAAATAAACAATAAGGAGGGGTGAGACAAGGGTGTCTAAGTTAGTCAAGAAACCATATGTGACTGAAGACCGCTCTCTGGAGCAGTATTTACAAGAGATCGGCAAAATTGAACTATTAAAGCCAGAAGAAGAGGTAGAACTGGCCAGAAGGATCAGGGCTGGAGACGAGGAGGCTCTGAAGAAATTAACCCAGGCAAACCTGCGTTTTGTAGTTAGCGTAGCTAAGCAATATCAAAATCAGGGATTACCTCTAAGTGATCTTATCAATGAGGGTAATGTGGGGTTAATTAAGGCGGCAAAGAGGTTTGATGAGACTAAGGGCTATAAGTTCATCTCCTATGCCGTTTGGTGGATCAGGCAGGCTATACTGCAAGCCCTTGCCGAGCAGTCCAGAATAGTTCGGTTACCTCTGAACCGAGTGGGTGCTCTCCATAAGATCGGAAAGGCATCCTCGGAATTGGAGCAGGAATTTGGCAGAGAACCAAGTGCAGATGAGATTGCCGATGAACTGGATATGAGTGAGCACGAGGTGATGGACACCCTTAAGATCTCCAGCCGCCATCTCTCCCTGGATGCCCCCTTCAGTGAGGGAGAGGATAATAGCCTTTTGGATGTCCTCTCCGATGAGGTCCAGCCTTTACCCGATGAAAGCCTGATGACCAACGCCCTCAAGGACGATATTAAAAAAGCACTTGGCACTTTGAGCAAACGTGAGGCCGAGGTCATAAGCCTCTATTTCGGCCTGGATGGAAAACAGGCGCTGACCTTAGAGGAGATCGGGGTGAGATTCAAACTGACCAGAGAGAGAGTTCGTCAGATTAAGGAAAAGGCCATACGACGGCTAAGACATGCCTCTCGAAGTCGCCTCCTTAGAACTTACTTGCACTAAAATCCTCCCTTTGTGCTCTTAAACCGTGATGATTAGCCTCATCACGGTTTTTTTTATCGGCTCTGTTAGGTCATCCCAGATTCGGAAAACTCTGCTAAAGATTTTTCTATCTTTTGCAATTTGTGTCAAATAAGGCTTGGGTTTGACTCCATAAGTTTTTAAATTACATATCGTCCCTAACGGGACTAATATCTTTGGGGAGACAATTTTTCTAT
>CAZQSC010000292.1:0-1968 GCA_964595705.1 uncultured bacterium
CCAGCGGCATCGGCGCCCACCCCAGATATGTGAACGTGAATTTGCCTGTGTATAGATCTGCCCGCATGGGCATTGTCGGAAACGATGTGCAGTAAGCTCTCTCGAAAACCACGCTTCGCTCTGCAAATCGGTCGATATGAGGGGTATGGATCCATTCGTTGCCATAACATCCCAGGTGATCCCATCGCATGGTGTCCGATATGATAACAACTACATTCATGATCGATTGGTATACCAGAAGCGGCGGGAGAAACGCTTTTAGTACACTTGCTCCTTTCATTATTTGAGTGCGTCGTTCGGGGTTATACTTACACAAGTCTCCCGGTCTTGCATAAATGTAACGATACCTCAACAATAATCATTTGCTTCTATCCGCTCAGACCTGAGCTACACAGACTTGACGGCTTCAACCAAGCTCGAGGCAAATTGTTCCGTCGCAGAGAGAAGCCTGTCGGGATTGTCCACATTCGCTTCCACCAGGTTAACAATTGCGCTACCCACTATAACCCCATCGGCCATCTTCGCCACTTCTCTGGCTTGCTCCGGGGTCGATACACCGAATCCCACCGCTATGGGTTTGTCCGTGTGTTCCCTTATCCGCTTCAGAGTTGGAGCCAGCATCTCCGAGATCTGCTCCCGCGCGCCGGTGACACCGGTAAGGGAGACACAATAGATGAACCCTGTACATGCTTCAGAGACAAGCTTTACTCTCTCCGGCGTGCTGGTGGGGGCTACCAGGAAAATAGTTGCGAAATCGTGCTCTCTGGCAGCGGAAACGAGTTCAGACGCTTCTTCAGGTGGAAGATCGGCAATCACGGTACCATCGACTCCTGCCCCGGCTGCATCGCGTACAAACTGTTCTACGCCGTACTTGAAAATGAGGTTATAGTAGGTCAGAAAAGCGATCGGGATCTGCGTTTGAGTTCTTATCTTTGATACCGTATTTATAACATCCCTGAGAGACGTCCCGTGCTCAAGCGCTCTCAGGGATGATTTCTGGATACTGCGGCCGTCTGCCACAGGATCAGAGAAAGGCACACCCAGTTCTATGATGTCCGCGCCGGCAGATTCCAGCCTTGAGACAAGCGAGATAGTAATGTCCAGCGAGGGATCGCCAGCGGTTATGAAAGGAATAAAAGCCTTCTTACCTGACGCTCTCAAGTCTGCAAACTTCTTATCAATTCTGTTCACTATTATTTAATCCTTTCTGATAATTCTCAAAGACTACGAAGGCGCATGAAATACACCCATTCTGCCGCCAGTAATCAGCAGTCAGTGACCAATGAAAGACCTATTATCGGCTTACTGACTGCTGGCTGTTGACTATCGACTGTCGATGAAGTGGAAACAACTCCAAGAGTTCCACTGCTGGCTGTTTGACCTGGTTCAATATCAAACCCTCCAGTCTTTAGCACAACACTATTAAGTTTCTCACCCTGTGAGACGCGAAGATCACAGAGGGGAAAAAGGAATCTTTCACTCTATTTGTCATTCCTTCACCTCATGAAACCGCGCTGATATGGCTATGAACCTCTCATCCCTATTACAGACTGCACATCCTTATCACCTCGCCCGGAGAGGCAGATGATGATTATAGACGAAGGGTCTAAACCTGGCGCCAGCCTGGTCACATAAGAGATAGCATGAGCGGGTTCCAGCGCAGGGATAATACCCTCACACTCCGACAGCAGGTTAAAGGCTTCCAGCGCCTCGTCATCGGTGACTGATACATACTCGGCCCGCCTGGTATCTTTGTAGAATGAATGCTCGGGACCAACCCCGGGATAATCCAGACCTGCTGAGATGGAATGAGTTGGCATAATCTGGCCGTTTTCGTCCTGGAGAATGTAACACATACTGCCGTGGAGAACACCCACTGTTCCAATGGACAGCGAAGCCCCGTGTTTCATCGTTTCAAGCCCCAGACCACCTGCCTCGACGCCGATAAACTTAACATTTTTATCTTCG
>CAZQSC010000293.1:0-1931 GCA_964595705.1 uncultured bacterium
ATTTAAATCTCTCTCCAGAACCGACAGTCTAATCTCAACCTCAATGGGAAACCTTAAAACTCTATCAAAAATATTGTCATTTGCATATTCTAAAATATTTATATAATTTAACCTAACACTTATATTAGCATCCTGGACACCCAGAAGTCTGTCATCATCTTCTTAATGCCGTCCACGTCAAGGTTGGGGTCGGGGTCGGGGAATTCCCTGCCATCATAGACAAATATCCGGGCCATGGTTTACCTCCTTTCTCACTCGAGGCCGTTTAGTTTTGGAAAGCCTCATTTTTAGCTTCAAAATCAGGGCTTCCCAGCCTCCCTTTTCTTTCTTCACCTCCAGCCACGTGGTAAAATTCACCAAACAGTACTGGAGGTTGCTTATGAAAACAGCCAATCAGCTCACCTTCACCACTTATGAAGCCTCACTCAAGCTCAATCCTAACGACCCTACCAAAATCATCTTCGACAATATCGACTGGTCTTTTGTCCACTCTCTAGCAAAGGGCGAGTATTCGCCCCAGGGAGCTGAAGGCTATGACCCCGTTTCCCTGTTCAAGGCTCAACTTCTCATCTACCTGGGTGAAGTTAGCTCAGATAGAAAACTTGCCTTGGCTCTTCGTTACAACGCTCGCCTGTGCCTCCTCTGCGGCTTCAACTTCCTCAAGACTCCCTCAAACGGCACCTTTACCAATTTCCGCCATCGGCTGGGCGAGGACATTTTCTTTGAAAGTCTTCACCAGCTTATTGCCCAGGCTATAGCGCTGAAGGTAATCCAGGGTGGTGATACCGCCATCGATTCTACTCACCTGTGGGCTTATGCCAGCCGCTTCGGCAAGGAAACCTGCTCCTGTAAAGGGAAGTGCCACTGCCCTCGAGATTATTCTGACCATGATGCCCGGTGGGGATACAAGGACAAGGAATATGTCTTCTTTGGCTACAAGGTCCACCTGATTGTCGATGCCAAGTCCCAGTTACCCCTGGAGGTTAAGGTCACCCCGGCCAATGAAGCCGATTCTCCCCAGGCTAAGCCCCTGCTGAAGGAAACTAAGAACAGATACCCTGAAATCAAGATAGATTCATCCTCTATGGACGCTGCCTACGACAGCTATGAAAACTACCGCTTCGCCATTGAGGAGATAGGTGCTGCGCCTATCATTGCCCTAAATCCCAGGGGCAGAATTGACGCCATAACTGGAAGCTCCCTTTACCTCTCAGGTGATGGCACTTTCACCTGCCTTGCTGGTTTCAAGGTAGTTTACTGGGGCAAGGATAAGAAGCGGGGCCGGCTGAAGTTCCGCTGTCCAGCAGCTCTGGGCAAGTGCCAATGCCTCTTTCGCTCCACCTGCTCTCTATCTTCCTACGGGCGAAGCTTTTACCTTCACCCCGAAAGGAACTACCGTTTGATAGGCCCTATCCCAAGAGGGACTGACCAATGGCAGGAGAAGTATAACGCCCGCACCAGTGTGGAGAGGGCTTACTCTGAGGAGAAGGGTAGCCACCGTCTGGCAAACCCCAGGGTGAAAGGACTGGGCAATGTGAAAATCCATGTTTATCTTGCCCTGTGTGCTCAGGTAATAAAGAGGATTGGCACTGTGGCAACGGACAGGCTTGCCATACTTCATACTGCGCCCTGTTTGGTAAGGGTGTAGAGAACCTTAAAAAGAACACTAGTAACCTTGACCAGGCGTTAGAGGTCAATATTGCTTCCGTAGCGATAGTGATGCCCTGGTGAACTGATTTATGCTGTTGTTAAGGTGCTAAAATCCTCAAATTGAGGAGTCAACGAATATGACTACGGCTTGATAACAATTTCTTGGTTTTGAAAACCTCTCCAGAACCAAACAGGATAATCTCAATCCCCACTTTTTAAACAGCCTCATTGTAAAAGATCAGCCCTCAACTCAGCAATTTCAAAAGAACTCTCTGTCACTT
>CAZQSC010000294.1:0-1929 GCA_964595705.1 uncultured bacterium
GTAGGTGTACTCCGTCAGTATGAGCAGATCGATCTGCTCGTCCTTAAAGTAGCGGCCCGCCGCATCGGCGCTGTCCATAGTGTCAACCAGACCTGAACAGACCAGATCATACCGCTGGCCCAGTCTATCGGCGATGACCTGTATATCAGCCGCCACCGATGCTTTCAAGGTCTCCGGATACATCCGCCAATATTCGAAAAACCCGGTGGCCATAAAGCCTATCTTCAAGGGTCGGCAGCTTTGGATCCGATCCGGGGAGAGTAGATCTCCCACGACTTCAGCACCGCTGACTTCAAAGGATTCTACTTGCATGATCTCACCTCTTTCCATAGTTATTTATCACTTATACTGGAAAACGGCCGTATTAGGCAAGGTACTGGTTTAGTCGACACGGTGGCAGGCGAACCGCTGCACACTGAAACGATAACCCTACCTGTTGACCACGAATTTGTCCACCATAACCGTTGCCCTGGGGATAACTTCTCCCCCCACAGTGGTCCGATCTTCGTAATTTCAATCCCGCTTGTTTCCCAAGGTTAGCAACTATGATATGGTCCTGCTAGACAATTGATTTCACCTGATCCTTCAGTTATGACCTTCCATTCTGCCTCCCATACCATTCTTTTCCCTTTATCTGGTGGCTCTGAAAGCTGAATAGCTCGCTTCTATTGTCCTATCTATATCCTCATCTGTGTGAGCCAGGGAAACGAAAACGGTTTCAAACTGAGAAGGGGCCAAATATATCCCCTTTTTCAACATCTCTTGGAAGAAAAGCGCATACTTTTTGGTATCTGAGGCAGATGCCGTATTGTAATCAACAACTTCTTGTTCTGTAAAGAAGATACTAAGCATAGAGCCAACTCGATTAAGGGATACTTTGGCGCCCATATTTTTAGCAGCTTCAGAAAGTCCTGAAGCCAGTCGAGCAGACTTTTCCTCTAACTTTTGGTATACATCTCGTCTTTGCAGAATTTTCAGGGCAGTAATTCCTGCAACCATAGCCAAAGGATTTCCGGATAAAGTGCCTGCTTGGTAAATGGGACCGACCGGTGCCATCTGTTCCATAATTTCCCTCTTTCCGCCATATGCCCCGACGGGCAAACCTCCGCCAATAATCTTGCCCAGGCAGGTTAAGTCGGGAAAAACATTGTACAGCTCTTGCGCTCCGCCAAAAGCGAGGCGAAAACCGGTGATGACTTCATCGAATATCAATAAAGAATCATATTGTTTCGTCAATTCTCTCAATCCTTCAAGATATCCAGGCTTCGGTGGCACGACTCCCATATTTCCTGCTACCGGTTCGATAATGACGGCAGCGATGTTCTCTCCCTCGGCGGCAAATATTTTGCGCAAGCGTTCTAAATCGTTGTAGGGGGCTATGACAGTAAGTCGCACAATCTCCTCTGGCACACCAGGACTTGTGGGAACGCCAAGGCTGAGAGCGCCTGAACCTGCTTTTATCAGGAATGAATCTCCATGTCCGTGATAACATCCTTCGAATTTGACAATCTTGCTTCTTCCTGTATATCCTCTGGCCAATCGAATGGCGCTCATCGTGGCTTCTGTGCCGGAATTTACCATCCGCACCATTTCGATGGAAGGGAAGGCGTCGGTTATGATGCGCGCCATCTCCAATTCCAGCTCGGTGGGCGCGCCGTAACTGGTGCCCTTCTTTGTCTGTTGGCTCAAAGCGGCGACAACTTCAGGATGAGCATGTCCTAAAATCAGTGGTCCCCATGAACAGACATAGTCTATGTATTCCTTTCCATCAACATCATATATTTTAGCACCATTGCCACGCTGGATGAAAATCGGATTGCCGCCCACCGCCAAATAGGCACGGACAGGACTATTTACCCCGCCAGGCATATACTTCAAGGATTCTCGGTAGAGTGACTGAGATTTAGGATCATTATCCATTCTTTTCAT
>CAZQSC010000295.1:0-1928 GCA_964595705.1 uncultured bacterium
TCATCGCCGGCCACCTGCTCCTTCCGCTGCTCTTGGGTCTTTTGAACAGAGCAAATCGTTGTCGGGATGGGCTAACTGTGCATTGAGGAGATCTGAACAACTGCTTGCACCTTTGCAGCGTTTGGGGATGGTGGGGGTGATTCCGGAGTCGAGAACAAAAGGAGCATAACTGCAGGAGGCCAAGGCCGTCCGGGCTGCTGAGCCATACGACGAGCAAGCCACGGGCTATACCCCGCTTGGGCCTATGCCCCGCTTGGGCCGCCAGCGGCATCACATCCGCCTCCGAATGTTCCCGAGCGGAGAATCCCACAGAAGCGGGCGAATCGGCTGTTTCGCGCCGTTCCGTGAAGTCGCCCCGCGCTAACGACCTGGCGCCCGCGTACGCAGTGGTGTTCGGCAGGCGCACCCTGCAAGCACCGGTGGTTACCCCTTTGCGCTGACCCGGTTCTCGTTTTCTATCGCCTGGTTCGTGCGTGAAGCGGTAGATTATTTTCTCTCGCTTCCTCGTGAGGATATTTTAATAATATTTGTGTAGATGCTCCCGATGCAGTAGAACTCGAGGGGAGGGCAGGAACATGGCTTTTCGGTTCTGGAGGAGGATTCGAATCGCCCCGGGGGTGACCCTCAACTTAAGCAAATCGGGCGGCTCGCTGTCGTTCGGGCCGCGGGGAGCGAAGTTTACCATCGGCCCCAGGGGCAGAAGGGTTACGATGGGCATCCCGGGGACGGGACTCTTCTACACGACCAAACCCCGCAGCGGCGGTTCAGCCGGCAGGGCGACCGCCCCTCAACCTGTCCCTCAGCCGCCACTGGAGAAACGCCTCACCCTGGGCTTCTTCAAGCGGCTCGTCACTCCACGCGATGAGGAAGCCTTTGTGGATGGGTGCAGGGAATTGGTGCTGGGAAACGAGAAAAAAGCCTTGGAGCACCTGAAGCGTGCATCGCACCTGGCCGATGGGGCGTATCTTGCCGGATTCCTTGCGCTCAAGAGGGAACGACTGGAAGAGGCTGTTGCGTATCTGAACACGGCTTTCGAGAACCATCGGCTCCTGGGGCGCCATTTTTCCAAATATGGCATGGCGGCTGACCTCAGGCTGCCCATAACTGAGGAGGTGTTCGCCTGGGTTGGGCCGAACCTCCGCGGCGTGCTTTTGGGACTTGTAGAGGCTTATCAACTTCTGAAGCGGTGGGACGATGCAATTGCGTGCCTGGAAAGACTGCGCCGATTGGAACCCGACGATGTAGTTGTGAAACTTTCGCTTGCTGAATTACTGCTGGAGGCCTATCCCGGGGACAGGAGAGTTTGTCATAAAGTAGTGCGGTTGACCGGGGGTGTGAAGAACGAGACGGCGATCCACACCGCTCTTCTGCTTTACAAGGCCAAGGCCCTGCGCAGGCTCGGCCTTTTGGAGGCGGCCAGGGAGGTGTTGACGAAGGCTTTGCGGAGGAGGAAGGACAGGTCCGAGGCGCTTCTACGGGCCCTCAGGTATGAAAGGGCCCTGATCTACGAGGACCTCGGCCAACATCGGCGGGCCCGAAGCGACCTGGAAAAACTCTACGCCGAGGCCCCGGACTACGAGGATGTGGCGAGAAGACTGGGAATCGCGGAGGGGTGAGGACATGAGGATGAACGACAGGTCTCGGGAAACCCTGATTCGGGAACGTCTGGTCGGGCACGGACGCCGCCTCTTTGATGGGCCTCGGGAGGATCCCATAAAGTTCGTCAGTCAGCGCGAGGCGAACGAACTGCTCAACGATCTGGAACAGCATCCTCACGCTTTTGTTATTGCGTGCATCATGGACAGACAGATGCCCGCAGAAAAGGCTTGGCTGATACCTTACAAACTTTCCCTGAAACTGGGCGATTTCCACTTTTCTACGTTGCGCTCGCTTACCGAAAGGGAGATTTACAGCCTGATGGTGCATCC
>CAZQSC010000296.1:0-1911 GCA_964595705.1 uncultured bacterium
TAACTCCAATTGCTGTCTTATCAGCTGTTCCAGCTCTAAGGTTGGCAGTTGGAGAAGCTGAAGAGACTGTAGCTGCTGCTGGGATAGTCTTTGCTGGAGCTTTAATTTCTGATCTAATCGTTGAAGCATCTACTTACCCACCGGTTCTATCTTCACTTATCTCTGTTCGCTCACTCTCAGAGCGCTGGCATCTACATCAGTCGAGCTTAAATCTTTCCCCTAAGTACACCTCCCGGACTTGAGGGTCATTGGCCAGTTCTTCAGCCGTTCCCGATTTAAGAATCTTGCCTTCAGACATAATATAAGCCCTGTCAGTTATCCGTAAGGTTTCTCGCACGTTGTGATCGGTGATTAACACTCCGATACCTCTTTGCTTCAGCTCAAATACAATGTTCTGAACATCCTCCACTGCAATTGGGTCTACGCCTGTGAAAGGCTCATCCAAAAGGAGGAACTTGGGATTTGTGACCAGGGCCCTGGTGATCTCCACTCTCCTCCTTTCTCCTCCTGAAAGGGTATAGCCTTTATTCTTAGCAAGGCGGGAAAGGGCCAGTTCCTCCAAGAGTTCGTTCAGACGCTGCTTGCGTTCTTCCTTAGAGAGGGGGAGGGTCTCCAGGACAGCCATTATGTTCTCCTCCACTGTCAATTTTCGGAAGACAGAGGACTCCTGGGGGAGATAGCCGATGCCTTTTCTGGCCCGCTTGTACATTGGAAGGGCGGTTATCTCCTCCCCATCTAAATATACCTTGCCCTGATTGGGTCTGATCATTCCTATCAGCAGGTAGAAGGTAGTGGTCTTGCCTGCTCCATTGGGGCCTAAAAGGCCCACTACCTCCTTCTCTCTTATCTGGAGGCTGACCCCATCCACCACCCTTCTTCCCCCATAGACCTTAACCAACCCCTCAGAACGCAGTGCCGTTGTTTCAAGCAATTCTCCCCCCGTGGTGGCCAGAGCTACTTCAAGGCAGCTCAGACAGCACTTTTTCTAGGTATTTCTTTGAATTAAAGGAAATCACATCCGGACTCTCTTTCCAATACTCTTGCCGAAAGATCTCTACCGAGAGAAAACCCTGGTATCCGTTTGCCTTGATGGCACCGAGCATATCCCCTAAGGGGATGACCCCCAGTCCTGGATAGAGCCGATGGCCGTCGTTAAGCACTTCCTTGGGCAGGTCTTCACAATCGTTTACGTGGACGATCAACAGTTTTTCTATTGGGATACAACCTATGGCTTCCGCGGAGATGCCTGATTTGTAATAGTGGAAAGTGTCCATCATAATGCCCAGATTGTCTACTCCAGCCTGCTGGACTATTCTCAGCGCCTCTTCTGGACCGGGAACAAATGGATGCATACCCAGGGGTTCTAATGCGATATTCACCTCATATTCGGCGCTCGCTTGAGCTAAATTTCTGGCCACCCGAGCTGCCTGCCCGAAGGCCTTCCTCTCGGACATCCCGGCCGGAGGAGAATCGGGACACACCAGCAGGACATTGCATCCTATTGCAGCAGCTATCTGAGCGGCTTCTCGAATCCTGTTGGTGTTCTCCTCTTTGTCTTCTCCAAAGGCACCCAGCCCATAGGGACAAAGAGAAGCTGCCTTTAAATTGTAGTCTTTTAGCTGGTTTTTCAGATCTTGAACAGTCTTGGTCTCCAGGTATTTCTCCAGCTTAGGAGCCCATATCTCTACTGCCTCAAATCCGGCCTCGGCGGCACTTTGCAAGTCCTGTTCCAGGGAGTAAGGCATCGTGGTGGCGCCGTTGATGCAGCTCTTCATTGTCCTCTTTCCTTTCTACGAAGAGATCCGTTTGTAAAAAGTCGTATTTCCCCTCCCCTGTGGGGAGGAGAAATAGGGGAAGGGGACACCCTCACCTTCACCCCGTGAAATAATCGTCTTTTATAGTGTTGACCCT
>CAZQSC010000297.1:0-1900 GCA_964595705.1 uncultured bacterium
TACGTAGGCGTAGATAGCGCAGTAATTGTCTACAAAATGGTTGTTGCTAATAGTCACAGGGCCCCCGCCACCAACCTGGATTGCCCACTGGTTGCCCTCGAAGTAGCAGTCATGAATAGAAACTCCGTCATACGGGCCGCTGATAATGACGGCATTCCCTGGGTCCATGTTGAGCAGTCGGCAAGAATCGAGCTCAATCACACCCCCGTTGTCTATGGTCAACTGCCGATAGAGTGAAAGCCCACGGATGAAGCCTGATCTCGCTGTAAGTTCTCCTACAATCTTCACCTGGTCCGCTGACACCGCCTCGCCAAGCAGATTCACTCCATCCAGCACCAAAGGAAAGGCTTCTCCAAGGGCAGCGCTGTAGATCCCAGCAGCTACGTGAATTGTGCAGGTTTCTCCTCCGGCATTGGCCACACCAACTGCCTTCGTGATCGTCTTGTAAGGGTTACCCTGCGTTCCATCGCCAGTTGCATCATCTCCGCTGTTGGCATCGACGTATAGGTCCTCGGGAACCGAGGGAACAGTCACTTCGATTTGGGTTGTAGCAGTATCAGTAGCTCCATCGTCATCGGTGACGGTCAACCGAGCCGTGTAGGTTCCAGCGCTGGTGTAAGTGTGGCTTGCGGTAACGCCTAACGAACTTCCTCCATCCCCAAAGCTCCAAGTATACGAAGTGATAGATCCATCTGAATCGTAAGAACTGGATGCATTAAACGAAACACTCAAGGGTGCTTCGCCGGATACAGGAGTGCAAGTAAAGCTGGCTATAGGAGGTGAATTTGGAGGAGGTGGGGTTACTGAAACCGTATGCGTGTCCGTTGCCTGTGCGCCGTTATCGTCAGTTACTGTCAGCGTTACGTTATAGGTGTGGTTGCTAGCCGTTGTGTAGGTGTGAGAGGTTGTAACGCCTGTTCCGTTACTTCCGTCTCCAAAAGTCCATTGATAAGCTACTATACTACCGTCTGGGTCGTACGACGCTGAAGCGTTAAAGGAAACCGTTAGTGGAGACTGGCCCGAAGATGGGTTGCATGTAAAACTGGCCACAGGAGAAAGGTTTCCGCATCCCGCGAGTAATACCAGCAGAGTTATTCCCAGAACGACTGAGGCAAAGAGTTGTTTGACTTTCATGAAGTCACCCTCTATTATTTTGCATTTTTATGATCTGTCCGGCAAGTGTCCTTGCTCTGTTGGTGTGCCCCCGAAATCTGTACCTCGCGCTTTGTCGGGGTCTACCATTGAATTTTGTACGGTGACGGGTAGACCTCAATCAAGTAGAATGTCTACTTAACGGGGGTGTGGCTGTTGGGGTCGGCAGGCGTTCGCGCACTGCTCGAGTCTGAGATGCGGTTATCGCTTTCTGTCTCATCCACACTGAGCTCTAGCGCAAACGCATTGCAGCGGATAGCCGCCCACACCGTTGCCTGTCGCGCACGCCCACACCGCCAACCTCGTAAACTATCCGCTCTCTCCTGACCGGGCGAAGGAACTTATGAGCCGTTGATTTTCATCTGGGGGCAGAGGGGTTATAATAAAAATTGAATTATCGAGTTGAGTAAGGGATAGTGGGGATGATGCTATAAATTGCGTTAAATTTCCCAGAAGTGAGGAGCCAAAAATGGGCCGAAGATACAAAAGGAACTTCTTAGACCAGGTCATATGCCGTGTCGACTTTCCCCTCATCTTAAGATTAAAAAAGGAGAGTCCTATTGAGTTTCAAGAAAAGATAAAACATTTGTTTCCTAAAGCCTCTGAAGCAGTAATTATTGGGGCCAAGGTTGGGGAACAGGATCCTCTTTCGGTTGAAGTTAGAGAGCCTGCCCCTCGATGGGAATTCTACACCAGGAACTTGAAAAAGAAGCTAATACTGCAGCCGCAGTTTCTAGCGCTTGAAGAC
>CAZQSC010000298.1:0-1882 GCA_964595705.1 uncultured bacterium
CCATTTTATCCATATAGTCAATCGGTTTGAAAGGCGATGCTATCACCTGGTGTGACAAATAATCCCAATCACCGAAAACATCGCAGGTGCAAGGATCCTTAGCGGATAACTGGCATAAAATACCCGCCTCTATTGCCATCTCATGCCGCAGACGATCTCCTTCGGCGCAGCTTGTCAATACCGATGAGATACCCGATTTCAGTCCATAGCTTCCTTTGGACAATCGACCACGAATTTGGTTATGGACCGACTCGAAAGGAAAAACCTCTTCGCCCTCTCCAGGATCAAGCAGAGCACTCTGGTTGCGCTTCAGGATAATGTCTCTAAAGGCTTGATTTTCCTCATCGTCAAACTTGATGAATGAAACCTTCCAAAAGGCCCTCAACATCTTGAAAGCAGAAGGGTTGGAGGACAAAACGTCATCCATGTCTATCCCCAGCTTGAAGAAATGAGGATCTGGTTCAAAGACGCATATACAACGCTGATTGACACTAATTTCGCCCTCGTCCCAAAGTAGATCCCCTTTTATGTTTTGGTAGCCTGGCTCCTGCGGTTCACCAGCTCCAGGGAAATTAAAAAACTTGCAGTCTCCATCCAGACTGACAAGTTTTCCAATGCCGTAGATCTTGCGCCTTATGAAAAAGTAGATGTTATCCCCTGCTTGCATGGTGGAGTAGTCTGCGAATGTACCCTCGTGATGTACCCTCCATGAGCCGCGAGGGGAAGACAGCTTCGTTGCGTAGACACCACTTGTGGCGTAGAGGTGCAAAGCATCCAGGTTATCCAAACTGAAAACATAACCAGCCATGCTACCTACACTTAATAGTTCAGTACGACCACTTCTTCGACGGTTCCCCTTCCGTTAGCATCCGAATTAATAGCTCGATTTGCTTGAACGATCTCGACTCTGAAATGCCGGTACAATTCAAGGACAAAAGGTGTGTGAGAGTTGCTGAGCATGCAAAGGCACCCCTTTTCAGTTAACTGAGTGAACACATCAGCGAGATCGCGTTGGTCTTGATCTTGAAAATTCGCTGCCGTATAGCCTGTGAAATTCGCCGTTTTGCTCACCGGGTCATAGGGTGGATCAAAGTAGAAAAAGTCTCCAGGTTGGGCAAGCTCAACAACGGAACGAAAATCCTTGACCTCTATGTTGGTGCCCTGGAGAGCAACACTAGCGGCCCTAAGCATGTTCTCGTCTAGTATGTTGGGGTTCTTGTAGCTCCCCATCGGAACATTGAACTGCCCTTTTCTATTCACCCTGTAGAGGCCGTTGTAGCAGGTCTTATTCAGGTAGATGGTACGCGCTGCTCTTTCCACATCACTCAGGACAACATCCTGCCGGTCGAGGTTTCGGATTTCATAGTAATACTCTCGACAGTGCCTCTCCCTATGCACCGCCAGGGTTTCGATCAGTTCATCCAGCCTATCCCTGACCACCACATAGGCATTGATGAGGTCCACATTGTTATCATAAAGATAAGCTTTAGCAGACAGTCTTCCCGTATTCCAGAGATGAAAGAAAACAGCCCCGCCACCGACAAACGGCTCAAAATAGCGATGAAAATCGGTTGGAAAATACGGCTCATACTGTGTCAGAAGTTGCTGTTTTCCTCCAGCCCATTTCAGAAAAGGCTTGGCATCCTGTGTGACAAGCTCTCCTTCAAATCCGGTGAGGCAATTTGGTTGCGAGACAGTCATTTCTTCCCCTCCTATGCCCTCCCTGCACCAATACATCAGCAGACTCGCAATCTTGAACATAGCACAAAAGTTCTCATTTCGCAACCCGATCTTTTGGGATAACAGCAAGCGCCCTACGACCATGCTCATCTGCCACTATGGAGCGCCAGTGGAATAGCGGTCAGGTGGAGCGATTTGAATT
>CAZQSC010000299.1:0-1864 GCA_964595705.1 uncultured bacterium
TGAGAGAGATAACCTATCGAGAAGCACTTAACGAAGCTTTGCGGGAGGAACTGCACCGGGATGAAGACGTGGTGTTACTTGGGGAAGATATTGCGCTTTATGGAGGAGCTTACGGAGTCACCCGTGGGCTCTGGCAGGAGTTTGGGAGTGAGCGAGTTCGTAATACCCCTATTTCTGAAGCAGCGATCGTGGGTTGTTGTGTCGGTGCAGCGGTGACTGGCTTACGCCCTGTAGGAGAGATTATGTATGTAGATTTTATGACTTTATGTATGGATCAATTGGCTAACCAAGGTGCAAAGATCCGCTACATGTTTGGTGGAAAAGCTCGTGTCCCCATGGTTATTCGTACCGAGGGTGGTTGTGGTCGCTCTTCAGGTGCCCAGCACGCCCAAAGCCTGGAGGCCTGGTTTGTACACGTTCCCGGCCTTAAAGTGGTGATGCCAGCTACTCCTTTTGATGCCAAGGGCCTGCTTAAGGCGGCTATCCAAGAGGATAACCCAGTACTTTTTATCGAGCATAAGATGCTTTACAATACTAAGGGGTTGGTTCCTAAAGGGGAGTACATCATCCCTCTGGGTCTTGCAGATGTGAAAAGGGAAGGCAGAGATGTTACCGTGGTTGCCTACTCCAGAATGGTGCTCAGAGCGTTGGAAGCGGCTGAGATTCTTGCTAAAGAGGGCATTGAAGTTGAAGTGGTTGATCCCCGTACTCTGCTTCCCCTGGATATAGAGACCATCTGTGATTCCATCAGGAAAACGGGTAGGGTGGTTATCGTGCATGAGGGTTGCAAGACGGGGGGAGCTGGTGCTGAAATTGGCATGCAGATTATAGAAAATGCTTTTGATTATCTGGATGCTCCTGTAGTTCGCTTGGGAGCTAAGGATGCTCCTGTGCCCTGCAGCAGGTATCTCGAAGATAATTCCATTCCCCTTACTGAGGATATTGTAGAGGTGGTACGCAAGCTTGTGAAAGGAGAAATATAGATGGCGGAAGTGCATCTGAGTATCAACAATTGTTTTGCTGTTGGCAGATTCCCGGAGCCTGAAGAATGGCTCCGGGTTGTTGAGAAAGAACTGGGTCTTAAGCACGTCCAATTTTCGGTGGATTTGTTGGATCCGGTGATTATCGATGATGAAATAGTGAAAGAGAAGTGTGCTTACATTCGAGAGTTAGCCCAGGAAAAGGGAGTGGTCATAGACACGGTCTCTACGGGAGAAGCTGCTCATAAGTTTAATCTTCTCTTGCAACCCGATCCAGGTATGCGCAGGTGTTACCTGCGCTGGTACGAAAAGCTGATTCGCATGGGTACTCTTCTGGGTGCTGAAGCTTCTGGTATTTATGTGGGTAGCCTCAGCCAGCTTGATGACCGTAATCCTCAGCGCAGAAGTTATCTGATCGAGGTTCTGGTGGAAGAAATTTCCTATTTGACTTTTGTAGCACGTCAGAACGGACAAAAATATTTCCTCTGGGAGCCTATGTCTTTACCCCGAGAGCTTCCCTGCACTATTGATGAAACCAAACGGATGCTAGATCTGGTCAACAAGAAATCTTATCTCCCGGTGTTACTTTGTCTCGATGTGGGACATGGTTATTTACGTTCTTCAGATCCGCGGGATTTGGATGCCTATGCCTGGTTGCGGGAGCTGGCTCATCTTTCTCCTTCCATACACATTCAGCAGACTGACCGCAAGGGTAGTCGCCACTGGCCTTTTACTGAAGAGTATAATACACAGGGAGTCATAGTTCCAGAAAGAGTTTTGGAAGCTATTGAAGAGTCCGGAGCCAAGAAAACCCTTCTAGTTTTCGAGTTTTTCTATTCGGCACACGCTCTCAGTGAGGAAAGTGTTATTCCCAGCATGAAGCG
>CAZQSC010000300.1:0-1861 GCA_964595705.1 uncultured bacterium
ACGTCTACACTCAGCGCTGGATTACGTTCCCCCAGCAGAATTTGAGGAAAACCTAGCTATCAGACCAAAAAACTGAGATCGGCATAGCAAAAGTTACTTAACTTGCTGTCTCCTTTTTGGGGTGCACTCCATACAGGAATCTGCTCTTCAAAGACCTGGGCGTTGATGTTGTTTATGAAAAATAAGAGAAAGAATAACAAGAGGGTTCTTCTCATATCACTCCATTATGTTTTTCGACTAGCTTAGTATTAGACGGGATGTCACATAACGGTCTCGGTGTATGCGAAGTTGTGCCGAAGCCACAATTTGGGTGAGCGTAGCGAACCGCATACACCGTGATATTATGGTAAAAGGCCTTGCCCGTTCCCCGCATTTTAGTTATCTTACTATGTAACCAGTCCTTATAAATATCTAACCCCAGACCCAGGAGGTGCCCGAATGCTTTACTCAGGAATCGATCTGCACAAAAGGTTCAGCTTCATCACCACTGTCGATGAGCAGGGCAAGGTGCTGAGCCAGGTGAAGGTCCGCAATGATGGGCAGGCTGTGCTCAACTACTTTGCCAGTTTCAACCAACCCCATCAGGCAGTGGTAGAGTGCACCGGCAACTGGTACTGGATCGCTGACCTATTGAACGACCACGGCTTCCCCTGCCTGGTGGCCCACGCCAAATACCTCAAGGCTATCAGCTACGCTAAGGTGAAGACTGATAAGGTTGACTCCCTCACTCTGTCCCAGCTTTTGAGGATGGACTACATACCCGCCTCTTACCAGGTCCCCGCACACCTCCGTCCCCTGCGGGACCTCATGCGCCAGAGGCTGAGATTTGTCGCCAAGCGAACCAGCCACCTGGTCTGGGTCCATATGGCTCTGGGCAAGTACAACATTAAGCTGCCAGGGCAGTACCCTTTGAATCACCCGGAGAGTTTCCAAGCCCTCCGGAAACTGGACATCCCCAAACCAGCCCAGCTGGGCATTCGCCTCCATCTACAGAATATTCAGCTGTTAAACCGCCAGATTAAACTCTTGGAAAAAACCATCAAACCCCAATTGCGGCCGACAAAAGAGACTCAGCTGCTGCTGTCTGTCCCAGGCATAGGCGAGATAGCCGCAGCTACCATCCTGCTGGAGACTGGCAGCTTAGACCGCTTCGCCGACGACAAGCACTTCACCTCCTACTGCCGGCTGGTGCCTGGATCAGCGGATTCTGGCAGAAGACATAAAATGAAGCATACCCCCAAGGACGGCAACCGCTACCTGAAATATGTCTTCACTGAATCGGCGCTTAAGGCCATTATTTACTATGTAGGGATCAAACAGTTCTACCAGCGCAAACTGCGTGAGACCAACGCTCCCGTGGCCCGTACCATCGTAGCCAAAGAGCTGGCTAGGATTGTCTACTATGTTCTAACCAGAGAAGAATCTTTCAAAAGCTTCAAAGGCATAGCCGTCAACAAGAGCGAAAGCTGGCCGCGCCTGGCAAGCCCGAGCGCATAACTTGGATCCTCAACAGATCCGATGCCCGTGATTGGGAAGCCAGGCGCCTGCCGACATACAATCTGGGATGCCTTCTCCTGTGGAGAGGGAGCGGTCAAAGGGGAAACCCTTAAACCGTAAGCCCGAAAAGGTGTTTGTCTGCTAGCTTTACAAGGTAGATCGGCAAAAGATTTGATTCGGTTGGACAGCCCCTGAGCTTGTCTGGACGTCTATGTGCCAATCAATCCATCTTGGAGCCGAAAAGTTAGTCACTTTTCGGAAAGGGAGAATTTTTTTGCTTGACTTCGGCCTTTTAAAAGGGGTTAGGCAATGTGGTCGGCTTCTTATAGCTTCCTTTTATCAGGAAATGGCAAAACAACATCAT
>CAZQSC010000301.1:0-1848 GCA_964595705.1 uncultured bacterium
AACGTGTCTTGCTGAAGAAGGAAACTGTTGCTTCCCAAGGGGTTTCGCGGAGGGGAAACAGTTCCGTCTTCTTTATTGAGCCACCCTCCACCAAGCTTTGTGTCAGCAGAGTTGCGTCCAGGCCCAGCCATTTTACCCTCAGCAGGGTCTTTATGTTAGCCAGGTCTATTTCCAGGTCCAGCCACCCATTGAGAAAATGATTCCCAAAGGGCCTGATCACTGAGTCGAAGCGTTTGTACATCTCACAGTCGGCCAGGATATCTATGAATTGGGGGTTATTTGTCTTCTCCCACCCACTGTTAACAACCTGGACGGTATTGCGAATGAACTGGGGCATCGAGCGGTAATCGTCCTCCGCCACGGCCTTAGTTAAGTTCTCCACCAGGACAGTGCCCACATCGATCAGAAGATGGTCGAGGTCCTGCCCAGAGTACCTGGCCTTAAGTACCACCTTCAAGTTGTGGAAATCATATCTTTCCCGGAAGAGGTTGGAGATGGGGGTATCCTGGGAAAGCGTTGAGATCAGAGCCAACACCTCCTGTCGCTGGACTCTGAGGTAAGACTCCAGGTCAGACCAGGTCTTTATCTTCAGCTCTCCTCCGGTATAACCTTTCTCAACTAAGAATCTATATGCTTCCTCTGGCTCCTCAGTGGTGATCAGCCGTTCAATATCCTGTCTGGTTAAATAGCGTCTTTCTAAGGAGCGAATCCTGCCCACTGCATAAGCGTAGCGAGTGTCCGGTTTAAACAAAAAATAACTTCTCTCCCTTGCCATTGTGTGTTTTCCCCTATGAGCTGAGTTCAGCCGCAATATAGCAGTTTCTACAAAAGTCTTCCCTTCACCGGGGCCTCTGGAATTCTAAGCTACCTGAGGAAAATTCTCTAAAAGAAACGAAAAAAAGGCATTTTTGTCAAGCAGAAAGTGCAAGCGATGCCTAGGGAATTCCATAATGCCACTAATTATAGATTTTCAGTCGATCTACCCTCCAAAGAAGAGGCAGGAGGTAACTGAAAAAGTGGTTGACAATACTGAGGTCTCGTAATAAATTTAACAAGGAGGTGAGCAGTGATGAAGTACGTAGTATCCATCTTAGTAGCAGCAGTGGTGTTGTTGGCTGGTTGTGCCTCTTTGAAACAGTCTCTTCAGCCAACTTCTGAGCAACTGAGTCTGGGGGATATTATCGAGCTGACCAAGGCCGGGGCCTCTGACGAGGTGATAATGAGCCAGATAGAGGCAACTGGCTCATATTTTAAACTCTGCACAAGGGATATTGAAACCTTGAGGCGAGCTGGGGTGAGCAACAAGGTAATTGAGTATATGATCGATACAAGGATTTGGGGATTCAGATATTACACCTATCCCTGGGAGGAGCATTTTGTCTATGCTTCGCCTTTTTATCATCCGCTCTGCCCTGTGCCTTCGTTGCTTCATCCCAAATATCGGTGTTACCGGCCGTGGGTCTATGGTGGGATATATCGCGGGTATTATACCCCCTATTACCTGCCTTGGCTCTACTATTATGCTCCTCCACTCTACCAACCGGCTCCCTACAATTGGTATGACTACAAGAACCCCTACTACTATCGCTGGCCAATCCTGAGGCAGCAGCGCCCTACTTCTGAGAGCAAGTAGAAAGGGCCTGCTAGTTGCTCCCCTACTGGTTCGCTCATGTGTCAGGGACTCTCTGAACAGATAGGGTTGAGCCAATAATCCCGGTTTTTCTCTGCAAAGGCCGGGATTTTTATAATATCGAACTCCCCCGGTGATCATCCCTCCGATATAATTTTTCCTTGACAACATTCCTCCCATTTTGTATAATATCTCTTCAACTTGTGGGCTTAGATTCT
>CAZQSC010000302.1:0-1846 GCA_964595705.1 uncultured bacterium
TATCAGAGCACTTCGGGAAAAGGGAGCGAGGATTAAAGATGCAGAATTAGAACGGACTGTTAGGAAATTAGGAGATCCCACGGAAAGAGAGAGAAGGATCTTACACTCGATGGCAAATTCCATTGTTAATAAACTGTTGCATACGCCCATTATTCAACTTAAAAAGTATGCAGAGACAGAACAAGGACACCTTTATGCTCAAACTCTGCGGACTCTCTTTGAGTTACCAGTAGAGATGGACGAGGTGGATGAGAACGAAGGAGATTGTAATAGGGACTAGAGGCAGCGCCTTAGCCCTATGGCAGACAAATTGGGTTAAGGAGAAACTCACCTCCTTTATACCTGAATATCATTTTGAGGTTGTGCGGATAAAAACCAAAGGCGATTGGATCCGTGAGGCTCCGTTAGCCAAGATAGGCGGCAAGGGAATTTTTGTGAGACAAATTGAATGGGCGTTGCTTCGTGGAGAGATTGACATGGCCGTACATAGTATGAAGGATTTACCCACTATGTTGCCCGAAGGACTTACCATTGGTGCCATCGCCGAGCGAATCGACCCATCTGATGTGCTTATCTCGGATAAAGGATACAGCTTTTCTACCCTTCCTTTGGGGGCAAAGATAGGCACGAGCAGCCTCAGAAGACGCGCTCAACTGCTTCACTTTCGGCCAGATTTAAGATTTGAAAATCTGCGAGGCAACATAGATACCAGAATAGCCAAGTTGAAATCTGAAGGTCTTGACGCTATTGTTCTCGCGGCTGCGGGAGTAAAAAGAATGGGTTTGGAAGAGCTGATTACAGAACCTCTTCCCTATGAAATCTGTCTTCCCGCAGTGGGACAGGGTGCTCTAGGTATTGAGGTGAGGGAAAAAGATTACGAATTGTTAGAAATTGTAAAGAAAATTAATCATTTTGAGTCATATGCGACCGTCACGGCAGAGAGAGCTTTGCTCAAAACCTTAGGAGGAGGATGCCAAATTCCAATAGCTGCTCTGGGAACAATAGACGGAGGAATACTTTCTTTGGAGGCATTGGTAGCAGATGTAGATGGAAATCGGATGATACGTTCTACTGCATCGGGCAAGCCAAAGGAAGCAGAAGAAGTTGGTGAGAAGTTGGCGAAAATCCTGCTTGATATGGGGGCGAAATTAATACTGTTTAACTAATACGACTTTTTCACCTATGAGGAGCTTTAAGGGAGAGAGAGCGTGGAACGTAAAACGTGAAAAGTAATGTAGGGGCGTGAGAGCTTTTGGTGAGAAGAGGTTGAGATTTCTATGCAAAGAAAAGGTATGGTTTATCTTGTCGGCGCCGGACCTGGCGATTCTCAACTGATAACCGTAAAAGGATTACAATGCATTCAAGATGCGGACGTAATCATTTACGACCGGTTAGTCAGTCCCTCGCTTCTGATTCACGCAAGGGTTGATGTGGAATTGATTTATGTTGGAAAGTCACCAGATCGGCATACCATACGACAGGAACAGATAAACGTGCTTTTAGTGCAAAAAGCACAAGAAGGCAAATCGGTCGTGCGTTTGAAAGGAGGCGACCCATTCGTTTTTGGCCGCGGTGGAGAGGAGGCAGAGATTCTGTCTAAACACAATATCCCTTTTGAGGTGATTCCGGGTGTCAGTTCAGCTGTGGCCGCACCAGCTTATGCTGGTATTCCAGTCACACACCGCGAGATGGCTTCCAGCTTCGGAGTAATCACTGGACAGGGAGCAGAAGATAAGGATAGGACACAAAGAAGTGGGGACGAACGACCGTTTGCCCCTGCGGGCGTTGACACCCTGGTATTCTTGATGGGGGTAGAAAATCTCCCGTTGATCGTAGAAAGATTGCT
>CAZQSC010000303.1:0-1833 GCA_964595705.1 uncultured bacterium
GGATATAGCGGAGAAGATAGAGTCAGAGATGGAATATCCCGGCCAGATTAAGGTGACGGTTATCCGAGAAGTGCGGGCTATTGACTACGCTAAATAGAAAGGATTCCTAAGTGAAGCTCCTTTTTATTGCCGATATCTACGGCCGGCCAGGTAGAAGGGCAATTTGCCATCTGCTTCCCTCTCTGCTTGCCCAATACAATGTAGATATATGTATTGCCAACGGCGAGAATGCAGCCGGTGGCTCTGGTATCACGGAAAAGGTCGCCGAAGAGCTGTTCTCCTATGGCATAAACGTTCTCACCAGTGGGAACCATATATGGGACAAAAAAGAGGTGCTGCCTTACCTGGAAAGGGCAGAATATCTGCTCCGGCCGGCAAACTATCCCCCTGCGGTGGCGGGCAAGGGCGCCGCTGTTTTCCAGACCCCATCTGGGGTTCCGGTGGGGGTGCTCAACCTTCAAGGCAGGACTTACATTCGAGAGCTGGACTGCCCCTTCCGAGTGGGAGATGAGGAGATTGCCCGATTGAGAGAGAAGACAAATGTGATTGTGGTGGACTTCCATGCCGAGGCTACCTCAGAGAAAATAGCTATGGGCTGGTACCTGGATGGCAAGGTCACCGCAGTCATCGGCACCCACACCCATGTGCAGACCTGCGATGAGACCGTGTTGCCGGAAGGGACTGCCTATATCACAGATGTGGGTATGACCGGCCCTCATGACTCAGTCATCGGGGTTCGGAAGGAGGCGGCTATAAATCGCTTCCTCACCCAGATTCCGGTGAAGTTTGAATCAGCCAAAGGAGATGTTAAATTGTGCGGCGTAGTGATAGATGTGGATGAGAAATCAGGGAAAGCTAAAACCATTCAACGGCTAAGGATAAATTTGGAAAAATAAGGAACCTACTGTGAATAACTATCTGCGTCGACCCTACACTGTCTCTGAGATAACAAGGCGGATTAAAGGGCTCTTAGAAAGCAGTTTGCCCACCCTCTGGGTCCAGGGGGAGATCTCCAATCTCACCTGTCACAGTTCTGGCCATCTGTATTTCACCTTAAAGGATGAGTACAGCCAGCTGAGGTGTGTGATGTGGCGAGAACGGAACCAGAGGCTCTTTTTCACCCCCCAGAATGGTATGAAGGTGCTGGCCCAGGGCGACATCACCGTTTACGAAAGGGCAGGCCAGTACCAACTGGCTGTGCGCCAACTGCAACCAGCAGGAATAGGGGAATTAGAGCTTGCCTTTGAGCAATTAAAAGAGAAACTCCGAGCTGAAGGACTCTTTGACCAGGCGCGCAAGAGACCCTTGCCGGAATTCCCCCAGACAATAGGGGTAGTAACCTCGCCTACAGGGGCAGCTATAAGAGATATAGCCCAGATTATTGGCCGAAGGGCCCCCTGGGTTCAGATCATCCTTCGCCCTACCTTAGTGCAGGGTGAGGGGGCCGCCGCCGATATTGCCCAGGCTATCGATGAGTTTAACCAGTATGGTGAGGTAGATCTGTTGATTGTCGGCAGAGGAGGGGGGTCTCTGGAGGAACTATGGGCCTTCAACGAGGAGATAGTCGCTCGGGCCATCTACCGCTCTCGTATCCCGGTGATCTCCGCTGTGGGCCACGAAGTGGACTTTACCATCGCCGATTTTGTCGCTGACCAAAGAGCCCCCACCCCCTCTGCAGCAGCAGAACTGGCAGTGAGAGACAAGAACGAATTGCAGAACTTAGTCCATCTGCTTCAACAAAGAGCCACGGACAGCCTGCTGAGAAAGATGGGAGATGGCCGGAGAAGGGGTGAGACCTTAGGGTCGAGTTACGTTCTGCGGAGGTTTGGGGAC
>CAZQSC010000304.1:0-1825 GCA_964595705.1 uncultured bacterium
TGCTGGCCCGTCAGGTTGGTGTTCCGGCGCTTGTTGTTTACATGAACAAGGTTGACCAGGTTGACGATGATGAGCTTCTTGAGCTTGTTGAAATGGAAATTCGCGAGCTTCTTTCGAGCTATGATTTCCCTGGTGATGATATTCCGATTGTCATGGGTTCGGCTTTGGCCGCTCTTGAAGGTCGTGATCCCGAGATTGGCGCTGAAAGCATCAAGAAGCTGATGGCAGCGGTTGATGAATATATTCCAACGCCGGATCGTCCCAAGGACAAGCCGTTCCTGATGCCTATCGAAGACGTGTTCTCGATCTCTGGTCGTGGTACGGTTGTTACGGGTCGTATCGAGCGCGGTATTGTCAATGTAGGCGACGAGATTGAAATCATCGGCATTAAAGACACTCAGAAAACCACCTGTACGGGTGTTGAGATGTTCAAGAAACTTCTTGATCAGGGTGAAGCTGGCGATAATGTTGGCGTTCTTTTGCGCGGAACGAAACGCGAAGAAGTGGAGCGCGGTCAGGTGCTTTGTGCACCAGGTTCCGTTACGCCTCATAAAAAGTTCAAGGCCGAAGCCTATATTCTCAACAAGGAAGAAGGCGGTCGTCATACACCGTTCTTTACCAATTACCGTCCACAGTTCTACTTCCGTACGACTGATGTGACCGGGGTTGTATCTCTTCCTGAAGGCACCGAAATGGTTATGCCTGGTGATAATATTACCGTTGATGTTGAACTGATCGTGCCGATTGCCATGGAAGATGGCCTGCGCTTTGCGATCCGCGAAGGTGGCCGCACCGTTGGTGCCGGCGTCGTCGCCAGCATTACTGAATAAAGATAGCTGGTGGTCCGGTAGTTTTTCTGCCGGATCACTGGTTGTTTTGGCGAGATAGGAGTGTAGCTCAGCTGGTAGAGCACCGGTCTCCAAAACCGGGTGTCGGGGGTTCGAACCCCTCCACTCCTGCCATTGGTCTGATCGGCTAATATTGAGATTACCGTACTATGCGGGAACTGTTGAGCCCACTTGAACCAACAGGCGTTAGAAGACAAATCTGTTACTGATCAGATTGGTGCTGGAGAAAAACATGGCAAATCCGTTGCAGTTCATGCGCGAAGTCAGGGAAGAGGTTAGCAAAGTCAGCTGGCCGTCTCGTCGCGAAACAATCATTACGACCGTGATGGTTCTGATCATGGCAATTGCAGCGGCGATTTTCTTTATGCTTGCCGATCAGGTGATCAGCAAAATTATCAAGATTGTCCTTGGATTTGGTGGCTAATCAAGCAGGTTAACTCCTGAAAATGCAGCTGGAAGAAATTGGGTCTTTCCCAAAAGAGAGTGGTTTTTAATGGCAAAGCGCTGGTATATCGTTCACGCCTATTCCAATTTTGAGAACAAGGTCGCCGCAGCAATCCGCGAGCGGGTGGAAGCTGAGGGTCTGGATGATCAGATTGAAGAAGTGCTTGTGCCGTCCGAGCAGGTGGTGGAAGTGCGTCGTGGTCAGAAAATCAATGCCGACCGCAAATTTTTCCCCGGATATGTGCTGGTGAAAATGGAATTGACCGACCGCTCCTTTCATCTCATCAAGCACACTCCAAAAGTCACAGGCTTTCTTGGGAATGACAATAAGCCAATGCCTATCAGCCAGGCAGAGGCCAGTAGTATTTTAAACCTTGCGAATGAGACAGAAGATCGCCCGCGTCCCACCGTTACCTTTGAAATCGGCGAACAGGTGCGCGTATGCGAAGGCCCGTTTGCATCTTTCAACGGTCACGTGGAAGATGTCGATGAGGAGCGTTCAAGACTCAAGGTTGCAGTTTCCATCTTTGGCC
>CAZQSC010000305.1:0-1815 GCA_964595705.1 uncultured bacterium
TCCAGCAGGATGGTAGCTGCGGCTATCTCGCCTATGCCTGGGACAGACAGCAGCAATTGAGTCTCCTTTGTCGGTCGTAGTTGGGGCCTAATGGTTTTTTCCAGTAGCTTAATCTGGCGGTTTAACAGCCGAATATTCTGTAGATGGAGGCGAATGCCCAACTGGGCTGGTTTGGGGATGTCCAGTTTCCGCAGGGGCCGGAGGTGTGCGGGAACCTGGTAAGATGCGGGTATGTAGTGCATCCTTAACAACTGGGCCAGGGTAAGGGAGTCAACCTTGTCGGTTTTCACTTTAGCGTAGCTGATAGCCTTTAGGTATTTGGCGTGAGCAACCGCGCAGGGCAAGCCGTGGTCGTTTAATAGGTCAGCGATCCAGTACCAGTTGCCGGTGCACTCTACCACTGCCTGATGGGGTTGGTTGAAACTGGCAAAGTAGTTGAGCACAGCCTGCCCATCATTGCGGACCTTCACCTGGCTCAGCACCTTGCCCTGCTCATCGACAGTGGTGATGAAGCTGAACCTTTTGTGCAGATCGATTCCTGAGTAAAGCATTCGGGCACCTCCTGGGTCTGGGGTTAGATATTTATAAGGACTGGTTACATAGTATGATAACTAAACCGCGGGAGAGTGGCAAGGTCTTTTACCATAATATCACGGGCTATACGGCTCTCTCCGCTCGCCCAAATCCCTTCGGAACTTCGTATAGCCCGATTCCGTTATATGCAATTGTGCCCTAAAAGAAATTGACTATGTCATTACTGGAGTTCGAGAAGAAATATTGGGAAAGCTTGGATAATCAGCAGAGGCAATTGGTGAGCCTTTATGAGGAAATCAAATCCAATGCTTCTATTTCTCTTGAGGAAAGGGATATTACAAAAGCAATTCTTCTCAGGATGAAGGCTTATTACGATACTCAAAACAAAATTAAGGAGTTCTTGAACAAGAGATATTTGTCGGCTGCATCAGATTTCTTTGTTGAGGCGATAGTCTTTTATCTAAAACTACTATTAGATAAAAAGGGCATTGATTTTGAAGTTCACTCAGAAAGACAAATCATACCAAGACGAGGGTCAATTAGACCCGACATTTCAGTTTGGAAAAACGATAAAGTTGTTGCGATGATTGAGTGCAAGACACAATTGGGGTGGAATCGAGATAGATGGGAGGAAGATTTTGAGAAAAGAGAGATCAAACTGAAAGATAAGTTTCCAAACGCAAAGGCGTTCTTGGTGATAATGACTTCAGAGAATTGGTCTGGGTTTCCTGATGACAACAAAAAGGTTGGTGAGCAATATTTCACCTTGTCCTCTACTTGGCCGACAAAGATACCTGACGATAAAATTGACTCCGTAATTATGAATCCTATTGAGGGTTTATTTAAGAAGATTATATCTGGCGGGTACAACAGCGGATAACACCTTTTAAAAGGCCGAAGCCAAGCACAGGCCCTGTTTCTCTGATTCGCATATACTTTGCACATTGTATTGGAGAGAATACAAAACCTTGCTCTCTATAAAGGCTTATCTAACCGAGGAGAATCCTATGGGAATTGACCGGACTTGGTATTTTCCGCAACATTGTTTACGTGTCCCTCTTTAGCTCAGTGCTATCTTGCGTTTTTTCCAATGAATTATGGAATTATGGGGTAGAATCTTCGGAGAGTGTATGGTTCAAGGAAGATACTCCAGTGTCCTATCGGATAGGCCCTCCTAATGAGTTAGTAGGAATCAGTGCCGTTGGCACAACTCCGCCTCAATCATATGTAGTGAACCCCAAAAACTGGACACTTTTTCGGTTTTTTTAACCAAATTTGGTT
>CAZQSC010000306.1:0-1812 GCA_964595705.1 uncultured bacterium
TCCCTCAGATGTTATAGCGTCAGCTCCTACTAAGATCAGGTCGATCTCTTTAGCGTCGATGCCGGCCGCCTCGATAGCTCTCAGTGAGGCTTGAATTCCCAGATCGGAGCTTGCAGTGTTCTCATCGGCAATGTGCCGCTCCACCATACCGGTTCGCCTTCGGATCCAGTCGTCGCTGGTATCCACCATCTTCTCAAGATCATAGTTCGTCAGGATCTTCTCAGGTGCATAAGCACCGGTTCCAATCACAGCAGAGTTAAACAATCCCATCACCTATAAATCCACAAAAGACCCTCCAGTCTCCACATCTCTATGGCGAAAGCTCGAAAACCGTCGCCATAGACATACGAAGACTCAAAGGGAAACAGAATAAGTTAGACAATCTCCCTTTTCATCGCCTGAATATTTTCCTCTATCTGTTCGTTGACCTTGTGGGAGACAAACTCAGACGCCACGCGGATAGCATTTTTTATGGCATTATCGTTGGACTTGCCATGTCCAATGATACAGGCGCCCCTGATACCGAGTAAGGGGGCCCCTCCATGTTCTTCGTAGTTGACTCGTTCTTTAAGGTTCCGCAGGGAACGACTCACCATTAACATTCCCAGCTTGGCAACTGCGCTCTGACTTAATTCACTTTTCATGAGTTCAAAGACCGCTTCCGCCACCCCTTCGGCAAACTTCAGGACTACGTTTCCCACGAAACCATCGCACACTACAACATCCGTAGTACCGTTTACGATATCCTTGCCTTCCACGTTTCCCACAAAGTTTATAGGTGCACGTCGTAGGAGCGGAAGGGCACTCAAGGTGATAGCACTACCCTTGGATTCTTCCTCTCCGACGCTCAGAAGTCCCACCCTTGGAGTTTGCTTACCCATTATCTCTTTAGCGTACACCTCTCCCATTATGGCGAACTGCAGGAAATGTTCCGGTTTGCAATTACCTGCGTTCGCTCCCACGTCCAGCAGGATGGTGGCATCCACCACATTCGGGATAACCGCAGCTATGGCAGGACGGGACACCCCCCTGAGTTTGCCTAAGATAGAACGAGAGATAGCCAGTGCCGCCGCAGTATTCCCCGCGCTCACCATAGCATCAGCATTACCGCTCTTTATAAGCCGAGCGGCTACAGCAATAGAAGAATCCCTTTTCCGTCGAAGAGCCTCAGTAGCCAACTCGTCCATCTCGATAACCTGAGATGCGGGAACAACTTCTATTTTCGCTCTTCCTAGGCTATGATTGCTGAGATTGCTCTCTATTGCTTCCTGTCGCCCTACCAGCAGTACCTCTATGTCATATTCACGAGCGGCTAAAACAGCCCCTGCCACTACAGCGGCTGGAGCGTTATCGCCACCCATAGCGTCAACAGCTATCCGCATAAGTTTTGCAATTCAAGATTGAGCTTGCGCTCCCAGAATTAAGAGCACATCCTTGAACAAGGCAAAAGACCGGCGATCCAAAAGATGGGAAGCGCGAACTGCTTTTATTCTTTTTCTTTGATCTCAACTACCTGTCGCCCTTTGTAATAACCACAACTGGGGCAGGCTCTGTGAGGCATTTTAGGTTCGGAGCATCGCGGGCAAAGACTGACCGGACGAGCGCGCAACGCGTGATGACTCCGGCGCATGTTACGACGCGATTTAGATGTTTTCCTCTTCGGAAGAGCCAATGGACTACACCTCCAACTTTCCCTTGTTTAACTTTTTTCCGATCTCAAGCATACTCATCAACTCTGCAAACTTGGAGACCCTCAGCTCCTCGGACTCCAGATGACAATTGCATTGCCCCTCATTCAAATTCTGCCCACAG
>CAZQSC010000307.1:0-1809 GCA_964595705.1 uncultured bacterium
CGATAAAGGCAGCGAAGAGGCGAGTGAGGCCCTAAGGGAGGTTTGCAGGACAATTCAATCAGCTATAGAGGCGGAGCGCAACGTGGTTGTATTCCACCTCTACAGGCCGCGGGCGGACTTCCTGGCCATCCTTGCTCAGGATGGGCCGGCATTCAATCACATCATAGACAAGAATTGGGCTATCGGTCAGGGCGACTGGCCGGGTACTTGCGACGGATGGTGGCGCTGGTACGGACTTAAACCCTCACAATCCCCCCTTCACAACAAAGTGAATGGCACGGGGCCATTCAAGGTGTTGATGTGGGATCCTGGTCAAGAAATCGCGCTGCATGCCAACGATTCCTACTGGGGCGGAAAACCGAGAATAAAGCAGTTTACAAGATGGGAGATAGACTGTCCGGCAACGAGAACGCAGATGATACTCGCGGGCAATGCCGATGTTGCAAATGTTCCTATAGATATGCTCCCCCAATTCAGGGGACGGGAGGAATTTAAAGTATTAGACAAACTACCCATAATGGCCATGGACCCAGTGATTTTCTTCAACACGGATGTAGAAGACGAAGGTAATGACCTCATCGGAAGCGGAAGGCTTGATGGAAATGGCATCCCTCCCAAGTTTTTTGCAGACATCCATGTACGAAGGGCGTTTGCGTATGCCTTTGATTATGAGGAATATATCGATAACGTCTTCATCAAGGATATGGCAGATGTAGTAAAGAAGCGTTATTGCGAGAAGTACTGGACTGGGGAAATTGTGCGCTGTCATGCAGAGATTGGGCCGATCCCCAGAGCCTTGCCGCCTTACTATGACAAGGATCTGCAACCGTACTATTTCGATATAGACATGGCTAAAGAGGAACTGAAGGAAGCATGGAATGGCGATCTTTGGAGAACAGGCTTTAAATTCACTATCCCCTATGTGAAGGAGAACAAATACCAGAAGGCTATCGCCGAGGTTTTGCAGAGCATTCAGGAACTTAACGAAAAATTCCACATAGAGCTCAAGGAGGTCAGCTGGGGTGAATACCTTGATTACCTTAATCAAAGAAAGACACCCCTCTTCGTTTTGGGTTGGTTCGCCGACTACCCGGATCCGGACAACTTCGTCCGTCTATTTATGCATAGCAAAGGAATATTCACGGAACTTCAGGGAGAACCAATGATTAATTTAGCGGAAGAGAGGTTCGATCCTTTGATTGAAAGGGCTCGAGAGGCACAGCATGAATCTGAGCGGCAACCATACTATTATGAGCTTCAGAGGTTAGCGCATGAATACGCGATTCAGATCTACTTGCCTCAAGAAACTGCAGTGCGGGTAGTTAGGACCAATCTTCATAACTTACCGTGGAATCCTCTGCTCGTCGAGTTTTGGATTTACCAACACACGTATAAAGAGCCCTAAGGTGCAAGTTGGTTAGAAAAACGTCTGGAAGACAAACTCCGGGACATAGAGACGCTGCTTTCCGCCGGTCCCCCCTGAGCGGGGCCGTGGAGGAGGAACCACAGATTCGATCGTTGAAACCACCGAGGGTGCACGAGCGGAGGCCGCCCGGATGGACTTCCTCTGGGCGGCCTCCCACCCCCTGCGGCGGACCAAGCGGAAGGGACTTCAGCTGAAGGAGGCGATGAAGGTGAGACGCTCAGGAGGGTTGCTTTCGGTGGTGCTTTTGGTTCTCGGCTCGCTCGGCGCGGGGTGGGGCAGCGGCTGCCGGGAGGAGGTCCTCCAGCCGCAGGTGTCGCGGGAGCTCTCCCCCGAGGTGGCGGAGGAGGAACTTTGGGCGCTGGTGGAGGGGAACACCGCCTTCG
>CAZQSC010000308.1:0-1767 GCA_964595705.1 uncultured bacterium
AGGTGCCTCCACTTTCAGCAACAATCCGGGGATTTGTTTGATTAGCGGTACCTTCATCCGTATTTACCTTCAAATCCTCCGTCCATTGTTTATTTCCTTCGGTATCCAGTTTACGAACATAAATATCCTTATTGCCGTTCCGCCCATCTTCCCAAGCAACATAGACTGCGCCACTTGCAGAATAAGCAACATCAGGCCGAATCTGCTCACTCTCGCCCGTATCACTATTAATCTTCACTTCTGGGCTCCAGAGGAAATCTCCCTCGCTGTTACATTTCTGTAGATAAATATCGCTGTTCCCATTACGGTTGTCTTCCCAGGTGATATAACAATAGTTGTTTCCCTCAAGGGCAATCGCGGGAAAAGTCTGATCCGCCGACTCGGCATCAGTAGGAATCTTTTTGCCCGACGTCCAAAGATCGGCGCCGTCGCTGTCAAATTTATCCAAATAGATATCCTGATTGCCATTCCGGTCATCATGCCACACCACATACATATTCCCATCGCTATCGACAACATTATCCGGTCTCTCCCGGTTTGCCGCATGGACAATAGGAACATCCGAGGCCCACTGCTTCTCGTGGCTGGTATTATACTTTTGAGAATACACATTCCACTTGTTATCTCGATAATCGCGCCAAGTAAAGTAAGAATTATTTGCAGAATCTAGATCAACGCTGGAAAATTCCTGAGCTTCTTCTGTTTCATCCGTATTAATCTTCCAATTGGAAGGAAAATCTTGGGAAATGGTATTAATGATAAGAGTGCTTACCAGATCAATGGAAAGACTGACTTCGGTAACTTCACCAATCGCCACCGAAGCGTCAGCGGGGTCAGGATAGGGATTATATAAAGGGTCCTCGGAATCAGTAACGACGGCGTAGGTCTGAGCGGTTGTATAACCCTCTTTAGTGACAACAATATGATAGCTCTCGGTAGCTTCAGGAAGACCATAAAGCAGAAGATCCCCATCAAGATTAGTATAGTCGGTGATGTCAATATTTGGGTCGACTGCTGTATTGGTAATGTGGACCACCGCCTCAGGAACAGGTTCCGCCACCGCATTAAAAACATGGATCCAGAGGCTCCCTAATTCTTCTTCCGTTTCCTGTCCTTTGGGAGAAACTGAGGTTGTTAAGACGACCGGTTTTGAACCGGGAAAACGATCCCAGGTAATCTCAATGCTTACCTTCTTGTAGTCCCAAGGGTAGCTATCCGTTCCGGCGACAGCAGTCCCATCAAAGGGATCGTCAACATATGTAATGCGAGTCTGGATCCTGTGGACTACCCCCTGACCGGGGACCTCTTCATTTGAAGGAATAGAACCCCTTGGCCATCCTTCTGTTGTCCCTACCTCGCTATAGGGGAGATTACGGATAACTTCCATTTTTTGAGTGGCAAGAGCAGTAGCCTCAATCCGCGCCTTACTTATACCAATACTTCGATAGCCTGCTAAAAAAAGGGCGTAGACAGAAACAACTACAATAGCAAAAACGGCTGTCCCAATAATGGCTTCGAGGAGACTGAAACCTCTTTCGCTATTACTTCTTCTTTTTCTAAAAAATAGCTCAGACATACCAGCTTCTGGTCTATAACTGATTAACTAAGGAATAAATCGGGGCAATAACCGAGATAGCAATAATCCCTGCTCCAATCCCCAGAATGATAAGAAGTACAGGTTCAATAATTGAAGAGAAGCTGTCCATAGTATTAGACACATCTGACTCATAATGATCAGCAAGCTCATCAAGGATCTTTTCAAGAGAG
>CAZQSC010000309.1:0-1765 GCA_964595705.1 uncultured bacterium
CTATTATTTCTCATTGTTCAACCTGCACAGTCACGGGTGATCGGGACGTTTGGAAAAACCTACGAAATCATTGAACGTGATGCCCTGGAAGAGATCCAGGAGCGAGCGGCTCAGATTAACTGGAAGTCGAAGCTGGACGGTATCCAGCCGAAGGAGTTTCTTCCTCGGGGTCTGAAAGATCTACCCCGGGCCGGCTGGGACAATACGTTTCTTGTCGATATGACCTACACACTCGATTTTGATATTCCCGACGGGAAAGGGGGAATCCTTTATCCGAAAGGATACCGATTTAATCCCCTGGACTATTTATCCTTCAATCAGACACTGGTTGTTTTTGACGGTGACGATCCCCTTCAGATTGCCTGGCTGAGATCTTCAGGATTGTTGTCGAAGAACAACACAGTTCTTCTGTTGAGCGGGGGCTCTTTTGCTGATGTCGGGAAGGGACTCGACAGGCTTATTTACTATGTAACCCCTCAGATGGTTGATCGGTTCCATTTGCGATTTACCCCGGCAGTGATTCAACGCAGAGATCGGATGATGGAAGTTCGGGAGTTCAGAGTTGCCGGAAAGGATGGACGTTTTTATGAAGATGATCTGTAGCAGGCGTATTCATATCTTAGCTCTGGTGATGTTTGTTTGTTCAACTTCGACAGGTTGGGCTGTCTGTCAATCGAACGCTCTGAATCCAGTTCTTGATATCTGTTGGAGCTGCATCTTCCCGATTCAGTTTGGTGGTCGTCTGACCCTTGGAGATACACAGGGGAGTACTCCCCCAGAAGATCGCTCCCCACCAGTCTGTGCCTGCTTTGCCAATGGTCAGGTCACAATTGGCGTTACGGTGAGCTTTTATGAGCCAGCCCGGATGATTGAGACGGTTCACGACGCATATTGTTTTCCAGCTCTGGGAACAAGCATGTCAAACCCGAAGCCAGGTTTTTTAAATGGATCGAAGTCAGACACGGCAGCACATGATGGCTCAAAGATCTTTCAGCAGGTTCATTACTACATTTTGCCTGTATTTCAGATGATGAACTTTTTCGCTGATTTCCCCTGCCTGGAAGAAGAGGACTTTGATCTGGCGTATATGACCGAGGTTGACCCTGTCTGGTCAAATGATGCTTTGGCTTTTCTACTGAATCCAGAAGCACTGCTGTTTGGTAATCCTGTCTCTCAGTTGTCATGTATCCCGGACAGTGTTGCTGCAGCGACAGGCTATCCACTTGACTCGCTGTTTTGGTGCATGGGGTCTTGGGGGGGATCTTATCCTTTGACGGGGTCGATTGAGGGACGTGATGACACAATCGCAAATGCGGGGCTGGCTGCACGGATGATCTTTAAGCTCAGTCGGGAAATGCTTGCTTACGATCATGGTTCTGATCCGTGTGGAGCGAGGGTGATGCCGATTTGGAAAAAGAGCCTCTATCGATTGCAGATTGCCCGCCCGGTACGAGGCAATGACTGTGTTCCGATTGGACGGTCTGATTTTTTATGGGGATCAGGAAAAAACCCTCCGACGGGGGCAGGAAATAATGCGTCGAATAACTTTCTCTGGGTGTTGACCAGAAAAAACAAGTGCTGTGTCGGCTACACAAAATAAGAGGCGGAGATGAAAGCGATCACACTTCAAATCGTTCTGGTAGTGACTTTGGCTGTAACTGCAGGAGCAACCGAAAAGCTGCTCGAAAAACAGGTGGATGAGTTCAATAAAAATGTTTCGCAGGTGTCGCTCGACAATGTGCCGGTAGATAGAAAAGTACCTCAC
>CAZQSC010000310.1:0-1746 GCA_964595705.1 uncultured bacterium
TCTCTGCTACAATGGCGGTTGTGCCAGCGCCCATGAAGGGGTCAAGCACGATGCCAGGTTCAAAACCCGCGCCGCATCCGCAGTCGGTCCAGCCCACAGTGACGCGGCGGGTGTTCAGGGTCTTAGCGTATATCTCCGCAACTGGTCTGCTATTAGCCGTGCCACCTCCGGACACGCCAGCCCTGCCCCTGCCGTGGTAGCCCTGCCCCAGCGGGTTTACTCCCCAGTCTCTCTGCTCCAGCTCCCGCTGTAGCTCCTCATCAACGACCCTTCTCTCCACGACCCTCACTCTCGGCTTTCTGCACTTCTTACAAACCCACCGCGGGCAGCCTGCCTTTATCATGGGCTCAATCAGTCGCTCCGGGAAGGTAGCGAAGTGGGCTTCTGGGAAGGGTTGGGTGGGAATTTTCCAAAGGTCTCCTGCTCTCTCGCATTCCTCGCTGCTCGCCATTAATATGCTGTATATTGCCTGCACCTTCCAAGAGGGGATATTACCTGCCCCAAAAAGCACACCGTCTCCGCCCCTCACCTCCACGGAAAGGTTGTCTTCTTGGACATCCCAGACGTCTCCAGGGTTTTTGCCGAGGGGGTTAGGTACTTTTATTACTCTCTCTTGGTCGAGCCTTCTCCCCTCCTTAAGAGTGCCCGACCGAGTGTTGGCACGGACAGGATGCTTCTGCCTTATTATTGTGCTCTCTTTATGTGGCACTCTCACCGCATCCAAATCGAACCAATAGTCAATAGAACGCCAGTAAGAGATTTTCTTGGGTCTGCCTTTGGAATCATATCGCATCTTCTTTTCATATTCCCCAGTTTCCTCATTGTATATCAATTCCACATCGTAGTCCCAATCTATACCTTCTTTTAACTCTCTGGGTTTTTTATCGGCCATCATGCCGGTTTTGGTGTTGTAGTAGAAGGTGGGCTTGTTGTTCTTCACGAGCATGAAGATAGGCTCATAGGAGTTGGTAAACCTGTCCTTCACACTTGATGGCATGTGGTTGGGCTTATGCCAGATTATGACATTGCGGAGAATCCAACCCTGCTCATCTATCATGCGGAAGATGAGGCGATAGTTCTGGAGGCAAAGAGATTTCTCTCTCATATATCTTGGATTCCATAACTCTTGGTGAATTTGTAATATCCAATCTCCTCTTTTATTCTGGTATAACCTACAACTTATATCCTTGCTTTCAAGTAATTCTTTTAAAGGTTCTAACCTATCCTCTGTTCCATAAATGGCGGTATCATACTTCCTTCTATTTCCATCACCACTTATTATAGCCTCCAGAAGAACAATTATTTGTCTTCTTGAACAAAAATAAAGCCATTCTGGCAATATTTTTTTACCATTTAGACATAACTTTTCATTTATTTTTCTACTATCCTCAGCTAAAATATAGAATTGAAAATTCCCTTTATGAGGCCCATGTTTAGTATATCTCAAGCCAAGCCTATTTAGTAATGACTCTATCTCTTTAATACCTCTTTCTTTTGACTGATAAATACAAATCCTACTTCCATTTCTTAAAACAGTCCCATCTGTATAAATCCACCCAAGCAATCTTAACCAATCATCCTCTATAGAATACTCTCTCAATATTGTATTCTGATTTGAATAATTATCACCCATATTCCAGAACATCACCCCTGTCGGCTTCAGCACTCGCTTGAGCTCGGCTGTGACCTCCAGCAGGTGGTCTATGAACATCTCCAGCGTCGGCTCAAGGCCCAGTTGGCCGTGCC
>CAZQSC010000311.1:0-1729 GCA_964595705.1 uncultured bacterium
TGCTCGGGGTTGCGCTGGCCGCCCCGGCGATGGCCGTTGACTGGTCGGCGAGTGGGTTTATTGGCACCTTGGTAGTGCAGGGAAGAAATATGCCACCCGCGGTCAGTATGGATGCTGGGAGTGATCCCCCGTTCTTTTCGACGGGAGATTCCTTAAATCACGAATTTAGCTGGTTTAGGTCTCGTGCCCGTTTGAAACTCACCGCTCGGGCTAATAAAGATCTATTCGGGGTTATGTACTTCCAGATTGATTCCAAAAGGTGGGGTGAATCTTCATCTGGTAGCTTTAACAAGGTCGGTGTATGGAGCCCTGCTGGACGTCAAGCGGTTGTGGTGAAGGAGTATTACGTAGATTTCAAAATCCCAGGAATTCCTGTGCCTGTGTGGATGAGGGTTGGCAGGCAGGTGATGGCCAACAGGCCTAAGGTTTGCCATGCCAGTGAAGGGATGGGGATTTCCCTCAGGAGCAAAATAGATCCCGTGACCCTCAAGTTCGCCTATGGTAAGGTATCCGAAGGGTCCGATCATGAGGCGGACGACGCGGACCTCTATGCGGGAGAGATAAGCATTCCCGTGGGCGACTTCACCGTGGGTGTCTATGGGGTTTACGAATACTTCAGGGATTGGGAGGTATCTGGATATGACGGGAGCGATGAGGTGGATACCGATTACACTGCTTACTGGATAGGGACTTACTTCGACGGCAAGGTCGGCCCGGTTAAGACCACCTTTGATTTCGTCTACTTGGGGGGCGATGTTGATGTGCAAGATCCCGATGTGAAGGATGTCGATATTGAAGCTTGGCTCATGAGGGGTGTGGCCAGTTACACATGGGATAAGTTCAACATAGGGATTGGGGGATTGTATGCGACCGGGCAAGATTACGGTGACAGTTATTACGTAGCTGGATATGGATGGTATCCAGATAAATGGAGTGGCTATTTCACCCCTTATGGAAACGCAACTCCTACCTTGATTGCTGATCTACTCGTGCTTCAGGGACAATGGAATCAGAAGATGGGAATCGGTCCGGCTATACATAGTGACATAACGGGATACTGGTATATCAGGCCTTTTGTAGATTACCAAGCCTTGGATTGGTTGAAAGTGCGCTTCCAGTTCGCGTACATTGGTGATACCACTGATGATGGAGATACTTTCACTTGGGGTAGCGATGACGATGAAATCGGGTGGGAATTTGATGTGGGGGCTCAAATTAACGTGTATAAAAACTTGACTTTAAATCTCGGCTTTGGTTACCTCGTTGCGGGTGATGCTTTAGATGAGACTTATACGTATGATGGCAGGACAGAAGGAAAAGAGGATATAGATGATCCCTATCTTGGCTTTGCCGAGCTGATTTACACCTTCTAAAAAGATACAGAGAGTAGAAAACAAGATGCGGAGGGTACGTCCCTCCGCTTTTTTTATTTTTATTCATGCGCAGTTTCGATCCGGCGTTTGTGCCAATGTTTCTTGTGGTGCTTTCTAAGGGCAAGCCTTAGCAAAAATCGCGGCTGATCAAGCGGCCAGGCGTTCTTTCAGCTCCCTCACCTCCCTTTCCAGCACCGCCAGCCTCTCCCTTATCTTCTCCTGTTCTTCGCGTCTGACCATGGCCGCCTCCATCCTCTCGAAGCGTTCCACCATGGAGGCCTTGAGGTCCCTTATCTCCGCGTGGAGAAGGTCAAGCCTTTTGTTGGTCTCGTCTATTCTGCTGTTTAGCTGAGCAT
>CAZQSC010000312.1:0-1718 GCA_964595705.1 uncultured bacterium
GATTATATAAAGACAATGCTGTTTTTCACATACCTCTCTGAACATTATGGTGGCCCACCTTTGCTTAGAGAAGTTGTCAGAGACACTCTCAACAGTATTGAGGGAATAGAAGATGCTCTCCAGAATATGGGAATCGGGGCAAGTTTCACTGAGATATTCAAAAACTGGGTAACTGCCAATTACTTAGATTCTGACAGCCTTTATGGCTACAGAGCCTTTGAGCTCCCTGCCTTTCACACTTCAGCAAACCATACAAGCTATCCAGTGGGCCCTATCAACACATCTGTCAATCATTGGGCTTGTGACTATATTTCCTTCACAAATGGATTTGACACGCTTATTGTTGATTTTGATGGCTCTGACAATTCCATTTTCGGAAACAGAGCTATTCTAATTGGGACTGACACCAGCATTATTGACCTAGAACTTGACTCTCTTCAATCAACAAGAGTTTATATCCCGGGGTTTGGTTTTGAATACACCGAGATAATTTATATAGTCATGGGACTCTGCTCATCGGGAGGAACCTCCTATTCCTATTCAGCCCAGGCTAATGTGAATATCAATGAAGAAATCCCTATATCCCGACAGCGGGTAGACCTGCAAGTTGTGCCCGAACCTGTATTGATCGTCGAACTCGATAAACCACAGAAAATTCAACTGGACATTTACAATATCGCTGGACAACTTATTATTAGGAAGGACCTCGGATTTTTTGAGAGAGGAATCTCTAGAATAGAACTAAAAGACATGACTTTCCCAACAGGAATCTATTTCTTAAGGGTGAAGGGTGATCACTTTCAAAAAACCTTCTCTTTCCCAAATTTCTAGTCTGGGTGTAAGAGATTGTAGAGCCTTTCAGCGGTTTTGGGGCCAAAACCCCTAACCTTCTCTATCTCCTCCTTAGAGGCGGCAAGAAGGCGGGATAAAGTGCCGAAATAGTTTAGTAGTGCCATTTTTTTAGCCTCTCCGAAACCAGGTAGGGCATCGAGAAAGGATTTCAACCCCTCTTTGTGCCTCAGGCTTCTGTGATAGGTTATTGCAAATCTGTGGGCCTCATCCCTGATTCTCTGGAGCAATCTGAGGGCTGCGGATCTTCTCGAGAGCATTACTCTTCGCCCATCGGGCAAATAGAGCTCGTCAAATCTCTTTGCTATTGCAACGAAATTGATATTCTCGATTCCGAGCCCCTTAGCTACACGGACTGCACTTGAGAGCTGTCCAGCTCCACCATCGATCAGAAACAGGTCGGGGAACTCGCCCCCTTCCTCCTTTATCCTTCTGAGTCTCCTCCCAACTACTTCTCCGATCATCGAAAAGTCATCTATACCACTGACCGTTTTAATTCTATATCTTCTGTAATGTGATTTTGCCGGCTTCCCCATAATAAATACTACAACTGATCCAACAGGATTCTTTCCGAAAAGCTGTGATATATCCACGGCCTCTATCCGCACAGGAGGGCGATCAAGCCCCAGCTCCCTCTGGAGCTCAACAATAGATGTAGGATAACCATGGGAAGCGACACCTTTAATTTCCATTTCCTCCTCGAGGAGTCTCTCAGCATTATCGCGAGCAATATTGAAAAGTGACCTCTCTTCCCTTTTAGTAAGCCGCACTTGTATTTCCCTTCCGGTCTTCTTTCGAAGCAACTCAGCCAGAATATCGATATCCTGAGGTAGAACTTCTAAAACAATTTCATCGGCAGAAAGAGTAGC
>CAZQSC010000313.1:0-1689 GCA_964595705.1 uncultured bacterium
GATCGCCAAGCCCACGGGCCCGCCGTCCCTGTCGGGAGCGGTTTGTGCTCCCGAAAAGGTCAACGCGTTACCGGAAACCGTAAACGCCCCAAGGTGCCATGGATTTTCGTCGAAATCCTCGATGACATAGACCGTGCTCCTCGTCAGGGACTGGGCCTCGGCCGTGCTATTATTGGAAATGGTTGCCAGTGCTGCAAGCATTATAACGAAAAAAAACCCTAAAGCCGCATGTTTCCTTCTAATACGCATGATTCTTCCCTCCTCTTCAAATAGTTTAGTGCCAGTTAAGTTCAAAAAGCCATCTCCGCAAGGTACCACAGATCAACTTAGGCACCCCTAGGGTACGGCCTTCTTTCCTCCACCTCCTTTTCCTTCCGTGCACGTAACGGTTAATAGCTGTCAATAATGACCAAGATCACCAATTTTAGGACAAGTTTTTGGAATCTTCAATGATTGCTGCAAGTTATCACGTGATGCTGGATGGGATAAGGATTTCTTTATTCATTTTAAGCGACACAATTAAGGACCCAGTAACTGGCTGCGAACGTTACTATCCAAGGTTGGCGGTTAGTTCTTTCTCGCCTGCAGCGGGATTTCCGCTTCGCTACAACAAGTATCAAGCATCCAGTATCCAACATCGCGAAGCTCGCCAGCTTGCCCGCCTCTGGAGGGTTTGGGGCGAAGCTTCGCTTGTATCCTCACAAAACAGCTCAACCCCTTTACTGGCCGGAGAGTGATTTCATTAACGTGTTTCCGAGAAACAAACTGGGTTTATCCACCCTATTTTCCCGTCTTTTAGATGAAACGATAAGAACTTACATTTTTGCAGAACGTAGATCTTCTACAACGATTCCACTTGTATGTCAAGGAAAAAATTGGTATCGTTCAAAAATATTGGCATAAGGGTAAAAGTTGAAAAAAATGCGGTCTGTTCCTAAGGTTAAGGTTCGCACACCAAGACCAAAGGAACGAGACCGCGATGGAACAAGAAATACATATAACACTTCGGTTTAATCTGGCAACCGGCAAAGCGTCCTTGAATGAAATTGCGTATAGGTTGAAGGAACTTCGTGACCCACTGATGCTGAAGATTCTGGAGAAAATCCTGACAGGAAATGACGACCTTATTTGTGATCGTCTGAGCAGAGCATATCCACCTAAGAAGCGAAAAGGACTTGGCCATCATGCCAGGAAAAACGATCCTGAAAGATGTTTTTGTCGGGGCCGGAATGCGCGTAAGCGAGGTTACCGCAATAGACCCAGACAGTTTTCGACGGTTTTTGGCAAGGTGAATATCCCTTTGAGGGTAGTGGAGTGCTGTCAATGTGGCGCCCGGTATTCTCCTCTGTTGGATGCCCTGAAGATCAGTGCCTATCACCGAAAAGAATCCAATTTTGAACATGAGGTAATCGAGGCAGTAATTGACACCAACTATCGAAGACTGATCAGCGGACGATCCATCGATATCTCTTTGGGTGGCATTCATAATATTGTCGTAGGCAGTGATATTGATCAAACCTACCAGGACACAGTTGACCTGAATGACTTCTCCGCGCTCATGGCTGATGGTACCGGGGTTAAACAGCACCGAGGCCGGAAAGGGCAACTCAGAGCTGTTGTGGGAATCACACATGCAGGACGTGTAGAACTCCTGGGTTGTTTTGCAAATACCGAATGGTCAGAAATCAA
>CAZQSC010000314.1:0-1684 GCA_964595705.1 uncultured bacterium
ACAGTCCTTCGCATCCTCTTCAGAAGAAGAGGGCTGACGAGCTCGAAGCCATCAAGCGACTCTTAGGGAAGTGAAGTAGCTCGAGCGAATGTGAGACAGGCAGCAGTGGCCTAACACCGCTCGGAGCCGATTCCCCTATCTTGGTCGTTTGCAAAGGGAGAAAATTGCCCGGCCTTTGGAGTCATCAACAAGGTAGTCCTGCCTGGGCCGCGCAGTGAGTTGGCTTCCGGCCGCTAAAGCGGACACTTCGCCCCACGGCGGTGCAGTCTGGCCTTCGGCCTACTGTACCTCAGGGGTCCCGCTTATCTCGTGCTGTATTAGATGTGTTCTTCACCAAGTGCTTATATAATGAATGAACTCTGAACCAAAAGCGAGGCACAAAAGATGGTAGAGCAATACCTGTTATTCGAGCTAGGAAGCCGAGATACGACTTTGGAATTGATTGATGTTCCCCGCGCGTTGCAGGATTACGAGGATGCCTCGTACTCACCCTACCCGAATCCGAGACTAACAGACTTTGTGCAGGCCAATTTCTTAGAGGAATCCTCGCATCAAGACAAAGTCAAGCCCCTACTTGAAGAACTGGTAGCTGGAAAGAACACGTACGTTTATGACGCTCACACTTATCACACCAAAGTCCCCCCGCAGGCAATTGAGCGACTAATTGAGCATTTTGCCGATCCAGGAGGGCTTGTACTTGATCCATTTTGTGGTTCTGGCATGACTGGTGTAGCCGCCCTTCGAACTGGAAGAAAGCCGATACTTATAGATCTGTCACCAGCTGCAACATTCATCGCTCTCAATTTTGTGACACCAGTGGACGCATCTCGGTATTTTCAGGCTGTTGAGAGAATCTTATCTGCCACCGCGCCGGAGGAACTATCGTTGTATGGAACACACTGTCGGACGTGTGGCAAGTTAGTTCCCATGAACTATATGGTATGGAGTTATGGGCTAATATGCAAGTATTGCCAAAACGAATTCCTACTATGGGATGTTGCACGTGATGAACGTGATGACGTACGCAAAAGCAAGATCAAAACGGAATTCGACTGTCCATATTGTAGCAAGCACTTGAAAAAACGCTATCTCCAACGCACCAAGCCATATCCGGTCGAGGTAGGATACTATTGCTGCACCTCTGGTCGTCGAGAGTCCACGGCTGTTCTTGATGAATATGACCACACCTTATTACAAAGGATCGACGAGGAAGGCATGCCCAGTGGTCTGTGGTACCCAACCAATAAACTCCCACCGGGTGTGAACACGAGACAACCCATCTCTCACGGTTTGAAGTCAGTTGATGCGTTGTACACAACCCGTCAACTGCGTGTAACAGCTCGACTGTGGGACATAGCACGTCGATGGCCAGATCCCGAAATCGGTCTGAAACTTATGTACACAGTTACCTCCCTATACAAGAGGGTAACGCGGTTATCTGAGTTTAGGTTTTGGGGAGGAAGCAGCAACACAGCTAATTACAATGTTCCCATGATCTTCAACGAGCAAAATGTTTTTCAGGTTTTCGAGAGAAAAGCAAAGACAATCCGAAGTTACCTTGCTACTTGGGGCACACTGCCATCCCATGCCTATTGCATTTCCACCCAGAGTGCAACGGATCTGAGTGCAATTCCTGATAATTCCATTGATTCCGTTGTAGCAGACCCGCCCGCAGGTATTTCTT
>CAZQSC010000315.1:0-1664 GCA_964595705.1 uncultured bacterium
AGAGAATGTGGACAAGGCGCGGCGGAAACTAGGCAGGCAACTGGCTGTGGAGCATCCAGCCCAGGCCGACATCGTCATCTCCGTCCCCGATTCCAGCAATACAGCGGCTTTGGGCTACTCAGAAACCTCTGGAATTAGATTTGAGCTGGGACTTATTAGAAATCACTATATTGGCAGAACTTTCATCGAACCCCGAAGTGAAATACGGGACATTATGGTACGGATTAAGTTTAACCCGGTAGCTGGGGTACTTAAAGGAAAAAGGGTAGTAGTAGTAGAAGATTCCATTGTCAGAGGCACCACTATGCGCAACCTCGCCGGGTTAGTCCGACAGGCAGGGGCGAAGGAGGTCCATGTCCGGGTGAGCTGTCCCCCCCTTCGTTTTCCTTGTTACTATGGGATTGACTTTCAAACCAAAGATGAGTTGATTGCCTCCTCGAAGACGGTGGAACAAATTCGCGAATTCTTGCAGGTAGACAGCCTGGGCTATCTCTCCTTGGAAGGGATGCTTCGGGCAATACCAGGTACTCCGGAGAACTACTGTGTTGCCTGTTTTACAGGAGATTACCCTGTAAAGCCAGAGGAAGGGATTGAAAAACTCTCGTTGGAGAAAGACAGAATTTGAATCCCCTCTGTTCACTTATATGAACAACAGCACTTACTCCCTCTGGCGAAATTTACCGCGGCGCAGTCGTAGCTACCATTTGGAGAATCGGCTTTTCAAGGCCTGTATTTGACTACTACTGGGTTACAGATGTCTGGTATACTGGTTCCAACAGTTCTGTTTCTGTGCGGCTGTTCCTTCCTATTCTTTTCGCTGAGTCCTGCTTCAGCGCATATCACTGTCGAATAAGCTCTGATAGTGGATGTCGTTATTAAACTCAGAAACGGAAAATCGAGCGCTGAAAAACGCCGAAAGACACTGAATATATATTAAATTAAGTCGTTTTAAACCCCACCTCCCACAGGTCCTGAACCTGCGGGAGGTTACTTAATTAGATTGGTTTTAGGTGTGTTCCGAGGTTTTGATACGATTCGGTGTTCGGCGGAATATACCAGAAGACTAAAGGAGCCAAACCGTTAAGGGGAGGACTAATCTCGAAGAGCTAACTTAAGGAATAGGATGAGCCGCAGCCGAAGTTCGCCATTATTTTTCGGTTGTTTCGATGTTCTTTTGAATCTCGATTAAAAACCTCTGGAGAATACTTATTATTCACTTGTTCATCTCCAGGGGACTTTACGGAAAAAAGAGACTCGTTTTTTACATTGACAACTTCTCGGCAATGTGCTATACTTTTGCATAAATCCCCAAATAGACTGTAGTGCACCAAGCAGGGAAGGAGGGATAGATGGCTTTGAAGCTGATTCAGGTGGGCGTAGGTGGGATGGGGGCGGTCTGGACAAAGGCGGTCTCGGAGTCTTCAGAGTGGGAGGCAGTAGCCTATGTGGATATAAACCGTGACAACCTCTTCAAGGCTGCTCAAGACTACGGGATGCACCGGTCATATTGCTTTACAGATCTCGATGAAGCCTTGCAGAAAGTGGATGCCGATGCACTTCTGGATATAACTCCTCAGAAGTTCAGAGAACAGGTGACCACTAAGGCTTTGAAGGCCGGCCTTCATGTGCTCTCAGAGAAACCGCTCTCTGACACCCTGCAAAGC
>CAZQSC010000316.1:0-1643 GCA_964595705.1 uncultured bacterium
CGGCGGGTGGGTCTTGATCCTGCTCTTATAGATGTGGTTGATATAGTGCACTTAGCTCACGGATCGAGGTTTAAAGCCGAAACTCCTTCAACTGATGAAATATCGGATGTCAACAAGAAACTGATGGCTATATTGGGTATTGGACTTGGAAGACTCAAATGGGTTGATCCGGCTCCTGTAACCAGCGTGCAGATTATCCAGAAGGCCCTGATAGTGGGTGGAGGAATCGCTGGAATGATATCCGCCCTTGGTATAGCAGATCACGGCTTTCAAGTAGATCTGGTAGAAAAAGAAGAGGTGTTGGGGGGTAATCTTAACTGGTTACAACGAACCCTCGAGGGAAACTTAACAAAGACGCTTCTCAAAGAAACGATTCTCAAAGTGGAAAGACACCCGCTCATCCGGGTGCACACCGGCAGCAGTGTAGCCGGGTCCTATGGTCAGGTAGGGCGCTTTTATACGACCATAGAGCACAAAGGAAAAGACGCTTTAACCGTGGAACATGGCGTGACAATCCTTGCCACAGGAGGTACGGAGGCGACTACCACCTCATACGGTTACGGCACTGACAAGGCAATTATCACCCAAAAGGAGTTGGAGCAAAAACTGGGGGATAAAACCCTCAAACCGAATATACTGGGATCTGTGGTCATGATCCAATGTGTCGATTCCAGGGAGGAACCGAGGAATTATTGCAGTCGCATATGCTGTGCCGGAGCATTAAAACACGCACTTTATTTAAAGGAGCAAAACCCTGAAATAGCTATCTACATTCTTTATAGGGATATAATGACCTATGGCTTTACTGAGACCTATTACACTCAAGCCCGCAAGGCAGGTGTGATCTTTATTCCGTACCATGTGTCTGAGAAACCACAGGTTATCACTATAGACGGATCTGTTCAGGTAATTGCCTTTGAGCCGATTATTGGGCAAAAAATCCGGATAGATGCCGATCTTGTTGTCCTTGCCACCGGCATTGTGTCCGCACTTTCTAAGGACCTGACAGAAGCCTTTGGAATAACCATGGATCAGGACGGTTTTTTTGAGGAAGCTGAATATAAGTGGAGACCGGTCGATTCACTCAAAGATGGGGTTTTTTCCTGTGGCCTGACTCATTCACCCCGGAATATTACAGAGTCGATAGCCACTGCCGAAGCTGCGTCCCAGCGGGCGTTAAGAATTCTTTCCTATGAACAAATGCCTGCGGGAAAAGTAGTGGCGGAGATCCGTCACAGCCTTTGCAGTTTATGTGAACAGTGTATTGACGCCTGCCCTTATGGTGCCCGCATCTTAGATCTCGACCTGGAAAAGGTGCTGGTCAATGTCGCTATGTGTCAGGGGTGCGGATCATGCGCCACGGTTTGTCCTAACAGCGCGGCAGTGCTTGTTGGGTTTTCAGACCGACAAATGCTCGATGTCATTGACTTTGCACTTGAATAAACGGATTTGGATTAACGATTGTCGTTTTATGAAATCGTTTTGCTCTGACTATTTTAATAAATTTGATAGAATGCCTTCGATCATCAATCGAAAATGGGAGGCACATGAACCGTCTGCAAGAAATAGAAAGCGAACAGGGATCTGAAACTGCATCGGCACAGGTCATTGATTCACTGGCACCTATCCGGGATATCGTAAGC
>CAZQSC010000317.1:0-1635 GCA_964595705.1 uncultured bacterium
ATAGAACGCGAGCACATCTCCAAGCGGTGACTTGCAAGCAGAGGTCACCTTTGATCTCAAAGACCTAAGTCCTGAGATTTTATCCGGTATTAGCACCTCGTTAGAAGTGTTATCCCGAACTCGGAGGTAGTTTACTCACGCGTTACTCACCCGTTCGCCACTTTACTCTCCCAACCGAAGTTGAGATTTCTCGTACGACTTGCATGTCTTAGGCACGCCGCGAGCGTTTGTCCTGAGCCAGGATCAAACTCTCCATAAAATTTTCTTACCTTGTATGAGCTCTCTCAACTCATACCTGAGCACGCTATTCAATTTTCAAAGAACTTTCAGTTTCGTCGCCAGTAAATATAATCGAAACCTTTCCCTTTGTCAACAGTTTTTTAAAAAAAATTTAAAAAATTTTCAGAGAATCTCCCTCTCCTCTAATGCCCTATCTCCAATTTCATAAACCTTTTTTTCCCAACTTTTAATACTTCTCCCCCTTTGAATTCGATCGTTAGCTCAGGGTCAGATATCCGAGTCCCGTCAATACTAACCGCCCCTTGCCCAATCAACCTTCGGGCTTCACTGCCAGAGGTGGCAAATCCCACCTCAGTTAATAGCTTCACAATCCACAGAGGGTTAGTGCTGAGGCGGTGGACACATATCTGTTCTGGAGTCTCTTTTTTCCGGAAGACTATGTCGAACTGTTTTTCCGCTGCCTCTGCCTTCTGGAAGTCATAATACATGGTCACCAGCCGTTTGGCTAATTGCCTTTTTAACTCCATAGGATTACATTGAGGATCGGCCAGAAGTTTCTTTATCTGCTTTAGCTCCTCCCGGGCTACATCGGTGAGCAGTTCAAAATAGGGGTATATCAGCTCATCGGGAATAGACATAGTCTTGCCGTACATCTGCTCTGGGGGATCATCGAGGGCGATATAGTTGCCAAGGCTTTTACTCATCTTCTGCACCCCATCGGTGCCCACCAGCAGAGGCATAGTGACCACCACCTGGGGGTTTTGGCCGTATTCCCGTTGAATGTCCCTGGCCACCAGGAGATTGAACTTCTGGTCTGTGCCACCCAACTCAATATCCGCCTTCAAGGCCACCGAATCGTAGCCCTGGATCAGGGGATAGAGAAATTCCATAATGGTGATGGCCTGGCCAGCCTGATACCGCTTCTCGAAGTCATCACGTTCTAACATTCGAGCCACAGTATATTTAGATGTAAGATCCAGAACCTCCTCAAAACGCAATGCACTACACCAGCGGCTGTTGAACTCCACCACCGTCTTCTCCGGGGCCAATATTCTGAAAATCTGCTGCTTGTAGGTTTCAGCGTTCTTCAGAACCTGCTGGCGGGAGAGGCGTTTTCTGGCAGTAGCCCTCCCACTGGGGTCGCCGATCATAGCGGTAAAGTCGCCGATGAGAAAGACGACTCGATGTCCTAAGTCCTGAAATTGCTTCAGTTTTCTTATAGAGACTGTGTGTCCTAAGTGAATGTCCGGAGCAGAAGGGTCAGCCCCCCATTTCACCGTCAGGGGAACACCCGTCCGGAGGGAGGACTCGATTTTCTCTGCTAATTCGTCCTCGGAGATAATCTCTTCGGTTCCCCTTTTGATTATATCCATCTGTTCGTTGAGGCTTAGCATC
>CAZQSC010000318.1:0-1613 GCA_964595705.1 uncultured bacterium
CCTCATCTATTTTGTCAAGTTCTACGGCAAAGCTAAAGTGGGGAAGAGCGTTGTACTAATGCGCCAAAACCTTGTCAAACTTATCGCGTATTGAAAGAAGGGCTGATCTTGCGTTGACCAGCCCCTCTTTTTGGGTTTGTTACGACCTATCCATCGGTCTCCAGTCCTAGCGGTTCTTCAAGACGAAGGGAAGGTAGACAGTATATGGCCTGGCAATTATGTCCTGGCCAGGCTCGAAACCAATCTGATATTCTACTGGCGCTCCAGGCCCAACTGTCCCGACAATTGCAGCTCGAGCTGGAACGAACTGACTGTCAAAGCCTAGGATGTTGATCTCAAAACTCGATGCTACAGCGCTACTAACCAGTTGCCAAGGGAGAGAAAAAGGGGGAAAGAGGGGATCATGCCTTTGAAACTCACACCTTGGAATTTGGATCAAACATAAGGCGGGTTTATAAAGTACAAAAGGGAGCGGTTTGCTCATGAAGGGCGCTCTCTCATGAAGATGATTACCCAATATCCGATAATAACACCGCTTAGTGTGAATAAGACCCAAAAACCGAACTCGAAAAGAACTTTGCCTAAAAAGGTCCATGCAGTAGGAATTAAAAAGTCCCAAAGAAAAGGGGCGACAGCACGGTAGACGAAGCTTCCTAGTAGCCCCCCAATTATCCCTCCGACGACCCCAACTCTTAAAGCTTTTAGGCTGCGGTCCTTTATACCGACCACTATACCGAGTAAGAAACCTAAACCAAGTGCAACTAACTGAGGCATACCCTCCATATACCAAGGGAAGGTAGGATAATAATATAATAAATCAAATATTGGCGATAGGTCTACGAGGAAGCGCTTCGGGAGGAGGGGAACCAAAAAAACAACAGTGCCGACCGGCGTGAAGGATATCAAAAAATATCCTAATGCCCCTCCAACAAGTCCATAGACAATTACCCACCACTTGCGTTGCATATTATTATGATCTGTGCTGTCAAATTTATTTTGAGTAATTCCTAAATATGAGGGGTAAGTAGATCTTATTGTGTTTAAATTGAATTGGCTCAGGTGCGCCGGGATTGTAGATTATTATATATGAATCACGTGATCCTAGTGTGGTCCTCCCCTCACCATCTGCGGAGCAACTTTTCTCTTCTGCGCCGTAGATAAAAGCTAAGTGATACTCCCCAGGGCCAGTTCCATCTACCCTAACCTGATAGGTACCTTGTCCGGGATTAGGCACCACGGCTATTTTCATTCCTGTAGGATCCGTCTCGTAATAACCAACCTTATTGCCTTGTTGGTCAGTGATGCTAACCGTCGCTGGACCTGCTAGAAGAATAACGAACATTTTTTGCGGTTCAGAGCCCGATTCTTTGGTCTCGCCTTGGGAAGGTGGAGGGCTATAAGGTATTCCAAGGATTGAAAAGATGTCCTCAGTTGCTTCCTCAATAATATCTCCATGCTTACAATTTTGTTTAGTGATATTTTTGTTTGCACCAGGAATTTTGGCACTGCTAGTGAGTATCGTACCATCGCCATCGGGAGTGGTTGAAGGATTGTCAAAAGGCCAATAATGTTAAGTTATTTGTAAGCTCGTGGAAAGTCTGGTACACTGTCCT
>CAZQSC010000319.1:0-1565 GCA_964595705.1 uncultured bacterium
TAGGATTAACCATTCGTTCGAAGTCCCTTTAGGGACGATATGTTCACTATTAAACTCATGGATCATTGGTCCGCTCTCCCCCGGTGTCAAAGCATGCTTCTGGACATCCGGTGGCCGAACAGCGACTTCAGTGTCGTTCAACTTGGTTTAATCCCAGGACATCCATCATATCATAAAGTCCTGGTTTTGCTTCGACCACGAACCTGACTGCCCTCAGGGCGCCCTGGGCGAAGGCATCCCGGCTGGAGGCCCGATGGGAAAGCTCAATCCTCTCCCCTACCCCACCGAACAGGACCGTGTGCTCGCCCACAATATCTCCTGCCCGAACGGCATGGATTCCAATCTGGCTCCTCTTTCGCTCACCTGTCAAGCCCTTACGGCCATAAACGGCTACCTGGTCAAAATCATAGCCGAGGGCGGAGGCAGCTATTTGGGCAAGCCGCTTTGCCGTGCCACTGGGAGCATCCTTCTTGAATCGATGGTGGCTTTCTACGATCTCCACATCGAAGCCCTCTCCCAGAGTCCCAGCGGCCTCCTCTACCAGCTTGAACAAGAGGTTCACTCCGACACTGAAATTGGGAGAGAATACACAGGGAACAGCAGCCACTGTCTCTCTGAACACGGCTAACTGCTGGTCAGAAAACCCGGTAGTGCCCACTACCGCTGCCTTTCCTACTGAGGCATAGATCCTTGCAGCAGCTAAGCTGGCCTCTGGGGTGGTGAAATCCACCACCACATCGGTATGCTGGATAACTTCCTCCAGATTGCAGGCGACAGTTATTCCAAGCCTTCCCAACCCGATAAGTTCACCAACATCTTTGCCCACAGCAGGATTGGTCCGGGCCTCAGTCGCCCCAACCAGTTCTATGTCGTCGCTTTCGGCTATAAGAGAGGCAAGCCTCCTGCCCATCCTGCCTGCAACTCCATATACAACTGTCTTAATCATAATATGGCACCTCAATATATGATTCGTTCGTAAAAAGTCCTAAATGCTCCCTCTCCCTTTCAGGGAGAGGGTAGAGGTGAGGGTGAAAGTGTCGATATTTCAACTACTTTTCTTTTCCCTCCGTTGCTTTACCTTGAGCTTCCCCAAAATGCACCGTAGAGGCGCACAGAACGCAAAGGAATCTCAGAAGGTGAGGGGCACTTCTTTCACACCTCCCGCGGTGCGCTCCGCCAACTCTGCCTCCCTGTTATAACCAAAAAGAAAAGTGCGGCGAGTTGACGTGGTTGTCAAATGTGATCTATCATCTGCTCCATAATTGAGGCCGCCCGCGGAAGGTCCTCTTCCCTCACCAGAATTCGGGTGGGGCAACTCTCTGTGGAGCCTTGGACAACATAAATCGAACTTAAGCTGTCTTTCTGAAGCAGACACGGGATCCCCTCCTTCTCCAGGGCCTCTTTCACCATCTGGGCGTAGACCTCTCCAGGGAAGATATGGAGCTCCACCAGGTTAGATCGCTTCGGGCACGAGGGCATCAGACCATCTCCTCGGATTAAAGTTCATCCTCTCGTAAAAAGTCCAGAGTATTCCCTCTCCCTTGAGGGAGAGGGCTTGCCCCGTG
>CAZQSC010000320.1:0-1562 GCA_964595705.1 uncultured bacterium
GGATCAGGTGAGACTGACACTTCTTCTCATTTGGCTGAAGTTAAAGCCCCTGTCCAGTACGCTCATGTAGCGGAGACCTTTAAGTCTCCACAAGCCGGAGGTCTAAAGACCTCCGCTACAGAGGAAGAGATCACCGGTTCCAGACGAAATGCCATCGTGCGGGCGGTGGAGACAGTGCAGCCGGCAGTGGTGAGCGTCAGCGTCACCCAGGTGAGGGTCTATCAGGTAAGTCCATTTTCTGTCTTCTTCAACGATCCCTTCTTCGACCGATTCTTTCCAGAGCTGAAACAGGAGTATCGCCAAAAAATCAAGGGGTTAGGTTCAGGGTTTATTGTCAATAAAAAGGGACATATACTTACAAATGAGCATGTCGTCCACAACGCAGTAAAAATCGTAGTGAACCTGCCTGATGGCCGACAATTTGATGCTGAATTGATAGACTCTGACCGACCTCTTGATATAGCTGTTCTCAAAATCCCTGGGAAAAGCCTGCCTTTTGCGAAGTTAGGGAATTCCGACGATGTACTCATTGGTGAGTGGGCCATCGCTCTGGGCAATCCCCTTGGCTATGTCTGCAATGATGCCCGCCCCACGGTCACGGTGGGAGTGATTAGCGCCCTTAACAGAGACTTCCAACCTCAGCAAGGCAGAGTCTACCGCAATATGATCCAGACTGACGCTACCATAAACCCAGGCAACAGCGGTGGCCCTTTAGTTAACGCCCTGGGGGAAGTTATTGGGATCAATACCTTTATCCTCACCCACAGTGGTGGTTCTGAAGGGATAGGATTTGCCATTCCCATTAATAGGGCAAAGAGGATACTGGATGAAGTTCTTAAGTATAATGAAATAAGAGACTTCTGGACTGGGTTGACTGTCCAGGATATCGATCTTTTAATAGCGCAGAGTCTGGGGTTAAAATCGGCTCAGGGCGTTATTGTTGTTGAGGTGGTCCCTGAAAGCCCGGCAGAGAAAGCAGGGCTTAAAGTTGGTGATGTCATCCTCCAGGTAAACGAGACTCCCATAGAAAATAAAAGCCAGATTCAGGCAGTCTTTGCCGGCGGGATGGTGGGAGATATCTATCACCTGGAGGTGTTCAGAGAAGGGAAGAAGTTGAAAATCGATTTGACACTGGAGGAGAGGCCGAAGAGATGATCGAGAGATATACACTACCGGAGATGGGTGCTATCTGGAGCCTGGAAAGAAAGTTTCAACTCTGGCTTGAGGTAGAGTTACTTGCCTGTGAGGCCTGGACAAAATTAGGGGCTATCCCGGAAGGTGCCTTGAGGGAGATTAAGAGGAAAGCAAGGATCGATGTGGCTCGCATCGAGCAGATTGAACAGCAGACCCGGCATGATTTCATTGCCTTCCTGACTAACCTCTCTGAGAATGTGGGCCAGGAGGCTCGCTTCATCCATCTGGGCTTGACTTCTTATGATGTGGAGGACAACGCCCTTTCGCTCTGTATGCGCCAGGCGGCGGATATTCTGATTACTAAGCTGGAGAAACTGAGAGGGAGTATCCGGAACAAGGCCATCCAGTATAAGATGACTCCGATGATA
>CAZQSC010000321.1:0-1512 GCA_964595705.1 uncultured bacterium
CAGTTATCCTTCGAAGGAGAACCTTTTGGTCTTCAGCTCCAGCGGTCAAAAGATACTCACCCTCTCCCATTTTGAACTGGATCAGGTCCTGGTTGTCCGTTTGGACCTCTTCCACGGGGTACCAGCTTCCAGAGTTAAAAATATGCACTGCCACGGAAACGGGCTGGTCGATGCCACTGACTGTCACCAGGATTGTTCCCACCCGAGTATACTCTGTAGTTCTGTCTATCTTCAGGAAATAAGGTCGGACAAAGACCTTGGCCACACTGTGAGGATGCTCCTGGGCCAGCTTGGGAAAATCCCCGAAATTCTCTGGATCACCGGGATAGAGAGGTATCCACCGGTCCTGGATATAGACCTCAGCCCAGAATTCTCTATTTCCCTGCTCTCCGCAGCAGTTCGCATAGGCCATCCGGCTGGGGATGGCGATCGATCTTAAAACTGCCACCGTGAGTGTGGAGACTTGCTCCTTATCTGCTCTGCCTGCCCTCAATATATGCAACACCGGAGTGGCTACCATCTGAGAGCCGATCACTTTTATGTTTTCTGCTATCCATCTGTTTATAACCAGAGCTGCCTCCTTGACGCTGTTGACATCCTTTATCAACGGATAGAATGTCTCAAACAGCTCCTTCCGCCAGGCAGTGACCGGCTCGTTGAATATCCTGAAATTGAGCACATAGTCGAAAAACAGCCCTTCGGGTAAGTTGTAGGGGGCCAACTCTTTTGCCTTGTAAGCGTACTCAATATGTTCCATCAGGATGTAGCTGTCGGCCTGTAAGGCGTCTAAGTCATTCTCTTTCATCTGGGAGATGAGAAAGCAGGCGGCCTCTAAATATCCTTCTGAATTAGCCACACTAAGTGTCTTAAGCAACTGCCTGCGGTTTCCTCCCGCCTGATCGAGCACCTCTGTAAGCTGTTTTCGGTAGGGTTCAGGGAAGCCTTCCAGATCGAAATTTGCCAGCAGAGGATCTATTCCTGCCCCCAAAAACACCAGAAACAGCAGAAATATTCTTTGGATTCTCATAATTGATCCATTTGTAAAAAATCGTATTTCCCCTCTCCTGGGGGAGGGGATTCACCCTGTTAGATAGAGGATTTTGTCTAACAGGGTAAAAGAGAGGGAGACACCCTCACCCTTACTCTCTTTCTGGAAGGGGGAGGGAATACTCTGGACTTTTTACGATTCAATCATAATTGTATTCCCTGATTTGTCAGTTACCCTCTGTTTCTACCCCGAGGGTATCGCTCTGGGCAGCGAAATTAAATATCCCAGAATCTTGACGCTTGCTGATATCCAGCGAAAGCTCTCTGGTCTCTTCTGGCTCTACCTGGACAGATTTCCAGGTGTTCTGTTCAGCAGTGCCGGCAGAGACGATATATTCTCCTTTCCCTATGGAGATCTCTACCTGACCGACCTGGTCGGTGAGCCCTTGGGCTACTGACCGGAGAGCTCCCAGGTTGTAGATCAGGATATGCACGGGAATAGCTGCTGCGGGACTCTCCTCCTGG